>SLIE01000266.1 GCA_007135795.1 Desulfobacterales bacterium | reverse complement strand
TCAAAACTGGAACAAGCCGGCGAGAGGAGGACCTTGTCACCAGCCGATGCAATATCCGCAGCGGTTTGAACGGCTTTTGCCATTGAGGGTGCATGGCGGGTTTCGACCACATCGTTTAAAGCGGCATCGATTGCATTTGCCGATTCTCCGATGGCAATCAGGAATTTGACATTTTTTCTTACCGGTTCCCGAAGCGCACCGTAACCTCCCAGTTTATCCCTCCCGCCGGCAATCAGTATCAACGGTGCAGAAAGCGCTTCAATGGCTCTTGCCGTAGCATCCACGTTGGTTCCTTTTGAATCATCATAATACGACACACTGTTTACCGTCGCGATAAACTCCGTCCGATGCGGATCCGGCACAAACCCGGACAGGGCCGATAAAACGCCTTCATTGCTCGCACCCGCGGACATGGCCGCCAGTATCGCGGCCGCGGTGTTTTCCATGTTGTGACGACCGACAAGGGGAATAAGATCTCTTTTCACGACCATCTCTTCGGCATCCGGCACATTGATCCGGATCCCAAAATCCGATATAACGGCGCCACATCGATCCGGTTGGTTTTGATTAAACATGCACCGGCGACTTTTAATATTTTCGGTTACACGCAATACCTCCGCATCTCCGGCATTCAGCACCGCCGTATCAGCCGCCGTATGATTATTAAAAAGCCTTCCCTTGGATCTTGCATACGCTTGAAAATCGTCATACCGATCCAGGTGATCGGGGGTGATATTCAGCAAAACCCCAACTTTTGGCCGGAAATGAACAATGGTGTCGAGCTGGAAGGAACTGACTTCCACAACTGCCACATCCGCACCCTGATCCGCGGTGGCGTAATCGATGAGGGGTCTGCCCAGGTTCCCGCCAAGAAAAACGTTTTTTCCGGAATGTTCAAGCATCCGCCCTATCAGCCGCGTTGTCGTCGACTTTCCATTTGTTCCGGTAATCGCGACCACGGGCGTATCGATAAACCCGGCGGCAAGCTCTATTTCTCCAATGACCGGAATATTTTTACGTCTTGCCTGCTCGATACACTCGAGGGTATGCGGCACCCCGGGGCTTAGAACCACCAGATCCGCATCCGAAATAATTCCGGCGGGATGTCCGTCCAGGTGGAAATCAACCCGGAGGTGTTTCATCCTTGTCATGATCTTTTCAAGCCGATGCACCGGTGAGCTGTCGGTAACGGTGACCCGTGCTTCCTTATCGAGCAGGAAGCGGACCAGAGATTCCCCTGTCCTACCCAATCCGAAAACAACGATATGTTTTCCCTTTACGTCCATGTTATCCCGAACCGTATTACCTGAGTTTTAATGTGCTGAACGAAATCAATGCCAGCAAAATGGCGATGATCCAGAAGCGGATGATAACTTTGGATTCAGCCCATCCCTTCAATTCGAAATGATGATGCAGGGGAGCCATTTTAAAAACCCGCTGGCCGCCGCTGATTTTGAAATATCCAACCTGGATGATCACCGAAATCGCCTCGATTACGAATACCCCTCCCACGATAATCAGGAGAATTTCCTGCTTGGTGATAATGGCGATAACACCCAATACCGCCCCCAATGGCAATGAACCCACATCTCCCATGAAAATCTGGGCGGGATAAGCATTGAACCACAGGAAGCCAAGCCCGGCACCGGCCAGGGCACCGCATAAAACAGTCAACTCACCGGACCCTTCCACGTAGTTGATCTGCAGATACTGTGCGATCTGAAAGTGTCCGGCCACATAAGCAAACAGCATATAGGTCCCTGCGGCGATGATAACGGGACCAATCGCCAGGCCGTCCAGGCCGTCCGTGAGATTAACGGCATTCGAGGCACCCACGATAATGATGATTGCAAACAAAATGTAGAGGGGGCCGAGATCCGGAGAAAACCCCTTTATAAACGGAATGGTGATCTGGCTTGAAAATTCCGGGTAACAATAAAGAAGCAGGGCGGCAATGGCCGCCACCAGAATCTGCATGGAAAACTTGCTCCATCCACGCAAACCACGATTTCTCTTCAAAATCTGCTTTAAATAATCGTCAAAAAACCCGATTGCAAAGTACCCGGCCATAACGAAAATCACGACCCACATGTAATAACTATTCAGGTCGATCCAGAAGAGGGTCGATACCGCAACTGACAGAATGATAAGAACACCCCCCATGGTGGGTGTTCCGGCCTTGTCCTGGTGCGAGACCGGTCCCAGGCGGCGGATATACTGCCCGATCTGCTTTTCCCGCATATGGGCGATCAGCACCGGTCCGAATAAAAAGCAGATCAAAAACGCCGTGAGCCCGGAGATGATCGTTCTGAAAGTGATGTACCGAAACACATTGAAAACCGATATGTGTTCATGGAGCCCGTATAAAAGATGATAGAGCATGATTATTTTCCAGCTCCTTCGGTTTTCAGGTGATCGGCTTTGTGCACACTTGCATCTTTGGCCAATTGTCGGACGATGTCCTCCATCCCGGTGGAGCGCGACCCTTTTACCAGCACCCAGTCGCCTTGTTCAAGCCAGCTGGAAAGATTTTTGACGATATCTGCTTTTGTGCCGACAAAAATATCGCTGCCGGCCATTCCGGCGGATTTTGCCCCCTGGGCAACCTGTGCAGCGTAAGAACCGGTGAGGTATAAACGGGTGATATCCGCATTGGCCGCTGTCTGACCAATTCTTTCATGGTAGTATTTCGCACTATCACCCAGTTCCAACATGTCTCCGGCGACCAGTATCCCTCTTTTTTTTCCGGTAAAACCTTTTAGTGCATCGATTGCGGCCTCCATGGACATGGGATTGGCATTGTACGTATCATCTATTATGTAGACACCCCCCGAAGTTTCATAGATCACCATTCGACCCTCCACGGCACGAAAACTTTCAAGACCGGCCTTGATCTTTTCGGGTTCAATTTCGAGTAAATGGGCAACGGCAGCCGCAGCAAGCGCATTTTGAACCATGAATACCCCGTATACGTTAAGATTGATTTCGAGCCGGACTTCGGGCATGACCAACGTAAAAGAAACCCGATCTCCTTTTCTAACAACCCCTTCGCAACGGATCTTTGCGTCACTGGCCCTGCCGAACAGAACTACCGGATTTTTTGCCACCTCTTTCAGTTTTCTGCCGTATTCATCATCAGCGTTTAAAACCGCAATTCCGCCGGGTCGGATATTTTCCAGAAGTTCCCCCTTTGCCCGTGCCACCGACGCTATATCCCTGAGCCCTTCGAGGTGGGCCGGTCCGATATTGGTGATAACCCCGATTTCAGGACTGCATATGGCCGACAGCCTGCGAATTTCACCGGGATGGTTCATGCCGAGTTCAAGCAGGACAAGCTGGTGTTCGGGTGCAAGGTTAAACAGTGTCAGCGGGAGTCCGATCTCGTTATTTAAATTGCCCGATGTGGAAAGTGTTTCAAATTGCTGGCGACAGATCGAGGTGAGCATCTCGCGGGTGGTTGTTTTGCCGGTGGAACCGGTGATCGCAACCACGGGAATCTCCGCCTGCCTGCGCCGATAAGACGCCAAAGCCCCCAGGGCGGACAAAGTATTGTCGACCACGACGCAGCATGATCCGTGTTCATTAAAATGTTTCGGATCGACCATACTCGCTTTGTCATGCTGTATAACTACGCACCCCGCTCTTTTTTCGATGACCTCGTTGATAAAATCATGTCCGTCAAACCGCTCACCCTGAATGGCAACAAACACCTCGCCTGGTTTCAGGATCCTGGAATCTATACGAACACCTGTAAAACTACTGGCAGTGCTGCCGGATAACAATTCACCACCGGTTGCATTCAGAATTTCTTCAGTTGTCCATCCTATCGGGGTCGTCATTTATTCCATCCCATATTTTGCAAGTGCCTGTTGCGCATGCACCCTATCGTCAAAAGAATTTATTGTCGTACCGATAATCTGGTATGTTTCATGCCCTTTCCCGGCGATTAACACGACATCCCCGGGGTTGGAGACGCGTATTCCCATCTCTATCGCCTTTGATCTGTCCGGCTCGACAGCGTATCCATTTTTCATACAATCCGCCCCCTGCAGATCCGGCGCGACTTCAAGCTTCCCGGTTAACCGGACGCCTTCCAGGATTTCCGCAATTATTGCCTGCGGGGACTCGGTTCTGGGGTTATCCGATGTCACTATGGCAATATCGGCAATGTTCGCGGCAATCGTCCCCATTAGCGGTCTCTTCCCCCGATCCCTGTCTCCGCCACAACCGAAAACGCAGATCAGTCTTCCCGGCACAATTTCCTTTAAATTCCTCAATACATTTTCGAGCGCATCCGGTGTATGGCAATAATCGACAAACACATACCGGGAGGAATTATTGGCAACCCTCTCCAGTCTACCGGAAACGTTGGTAAACGTTGCGATTGCGTTACGTATCACTTCGGGTTCCACGCCCAATTCCAGAGAAGCGGCAACCGCGCACATGATATTTTCCAGGTTGAACCTCCCCACGAGCGGGCTATGAAAATCAAAACCATCCCCGTGGCATAGAACACGACCGGATATCCCTTTCTGGTCAAACGAAAGATTTTCTGCCCATATGGTTCCGGTGCCGCTATCTTTCTCGTTCGGCTGCGATGAATCGGTTTCCACAATAATTTTTTTCACATCGTTTAATTCAGCAGCAAGCCTGGCCCCTTCATCGGTATCGCAATTGATCACCGCAACGGCATCACCATGAATATATGTGGTAAAAAACGCTTTTTTCGCGGCCCTGTAGGCATCCATACTGCCATGGAAATCAAGGTGATCCCGGCTTAAGTTCGTAAATATCCCCATGGCGAAACAACAACCGAATATCCGATCCTGCACAACCCCGTGTGACGAAACTTCCATTATTACATGCGTTACCCCGGCTTTCGCCATCCGTGCCAGCCTTGACTGGAGGTCCGGTGCTTCCGGCGTTGTCAGGGTGCCGGCAATGATGTGGTCGTCGAAATGACAATCGATAGTTCCAATCACACCGGTTTTATAATGATTTTGTCTGAGAATGTGTTCCAGCAGGCACATGGTGGTCGTCTTGCCATTCGTTCCCGTGATCCCGATAAGTTTCATTCGTTTTGAGGGAGAATCGTAGAACGTGTCGGCCATTATCGCCAGCGCACGCCGGGCATCGCTTACTTTTATAACCATGACGTCGGCACTGACTGATTTCTCCACGACCACTGCCACAGCGCCCCGGCTGACAGCATCTGCTATGTAATCATGCCCGTCCGTATTGGCACCTTGCATCGCCACAAAAACAAATCCCGCACAAGCATGATCAGAACGGTAACAAAGACCTCTTATTTCCGGATCTTCCCCAGCCGTCCCCTTACCCGGCAATACATGCGCGGCATCAAGTTTATGGGTGAGGACTGAAAGCTTCATAATGATGACGCCTGCAGCGGTGCAACATTCAGATAATTGAAACTCTCCCGTATGATCTCCTCAAATACCGGTGCGGCCACTTCACCCCCATAATATTTTCCACGTGGTGCCTCGATGGCCACAAGGACGGCCAGTTGAGTCCCGTCCGCCGGTGAAAATCCGGCAAACATGGAATAATAATCACTGCCTCTGTAGTCTCCCCGGGCAGTGATGATCTGTGCCGTGCCGGTCTTGCCGCAAACCGAATATCCCTCCGGTACTGCCTGAGACCCCGTACCATCCACTCCTGTTGCAGCACTCAACATTACCTTCAACTGTGCCGCAACTGCCGGGGTCACTGCCCTGCGAATAACTTCCGGTTCGAATTTTTTAAAAACACTCCCATCGGAATTTTTGATTTCCTTGACGATTCTCGGTTTCATGAGCACACCGTCATTTGCAATGGCGGCCATGGCGCTGACCAACTGAATCGCAGAGACGGAAACGCCCTGGCCGAAAGCGATGGCCGCGTTGTCAATTTTTCGCCATGACTGATACGG
>SLIE01000327.1 GCA_007135795.1 Desulfobacterales bacterium | reverse complement strand
TAAATAGTGCCTGAACGAAAACCGTCTTTTTCGCCAATCTCTGCGTCCGGCTCAAATTTTAATCCTCAAAATACGTCCAGTATTCCTGCGGTTAAAATTTTCGCCATCCTTGACCTTGACGAAAAATCCTGGTTTTCGTTCGGGCACTAAATACCTGTTAAAGCGCATAACCGTTAATGAACAAAAGGGGAGAAAGGCAGGTTTGTTGGTCCTGAGAAATTCGGCTTTGTTATGTGATCAATCGAAATGAAAAATTCGGAGTCCCAACATGAATAGACATGAAAAGATATTAGCAAAATTTCAGGCTATTGCAGATAATCCATATGCATATGCACGATTGGTAAAAGAGCAAACCGGAAAGAAATTGTTAGGATTTTTCTGTTCGTATGCCCCCGAGGAATTGATGCAGGCAGCCGGGGTAATTCCGTTTCGTCTGTTTGGTACGTCGCAGGATATAGAACTTGCCGAATCTCACCTTCAGTCGTATTGCTGTTCTCTTGTACGCGGTGGTCTCGAGGATGCCCTGAGAGGCAGACTTGATTTTCTGGATGGAACCGTTTTTCCGCATACATGCGACTCCATACAGCGACTATCCGATATCTGGCGTTTGAATGCCGGCTTTGACATCCATATTGATGCGGTGATGCCGGTCAAACTAAACACCCCCAGTGCCCGTAAGTATATGATAGATGTGCTTGGTGGTGTAAAGGCAGATCTTGAAAGCGCCCTGGCTGTTACTATTACCGACGATGATCTTGCGGAATCAATACGCTTATATAATAACATAAGATCCAGCCTGTCATCGCTCTATGACTTGCGAAGTATGAATCCCGACATCCTCGATCACTCTGCAGTGTATCACACCATGAAGGCCGCCATGGTGATGGACCGGAATGAATTGGCCCTTGATCTTGAACATCTAATGGACTCGCTTGGAAGCGTAAAAACTGAAATCAAGGAAAGCGGACGAAAACGGATCATGCTTTCTGGTGGAATTTGTAATCTCCCGGATATTTATGCCATTATAGATGAAGCAGGGGGTGATGTGGTGTGGGATGATCTTTGCACGGGGCTGCGCTATGCCACCGGCCGGATCGAGGAATCAGGAGATCCCATAGAGGCCATTGCCAGCCGTTACAGCAGTCGAATGATCTGTCCGGCAAAACATCTTTCAACCACGGCAAGAGGTGATTATCTTTTTACCGAAGTTCATCGGAAACGAATCGATGGTGTGATATTTCTTCTTCTGAAATTCTGTGATCCGCATGCGTTTGATTATCCGAATCTCAAGGATCTTGTCGACAGGGCGAATGTCGCCTCGATGCTTCTTGAAATCGAGGAGCAACCCGCGCCAAGGGAACAGTTAAGAACACGTTTTGAAACATTTATCGAAATGTTGTAATAAATATTGGTTTAGGGATATGGTGAACCGGAAGGTTTGTCTCTGTCTCTTTAAATGCATGGATCGCTGTCGGGCATAGACCGTTTCTTCTTTTGGGTTTTATGAAGTTAACACGGATTAAATGCTCTTTTAAATGGTCATGCACCACTGAAAGAAGGAACGGCTTATGTCTGATGTGAATGGCAAAAACATAGACTCTGGAAAGGATAATCACCGGATAAAATCGGTTTCCAGGATGAAAGAAATATTGACCGGCTATTACATCGATGCCAAGACAGCCCGGGAAAACGGAAAAAAGGTGGCATGGATAACCAGTGGCGGTCCGGTTGAACCGCTGATCGCCATGGATGTGATTCCGGTTTATCCGGAAAACCATGGTGCCATGGTGGGAGCCTCCAAAATGGGGGTTGATCTTTGCCAAAAAGCCGAAGAAATGGGATATTCAAGCGATCTGTGTTCCTATGCCAGGGCGGATATCGCTTGTGCAGTGACACAAGGGGGACCCATAGGGGGATTGCCCGAGCCTGATTTTCTGGTTTGCTGCAATAATATTTGCGGAACGGTGTTGAAATGGTATGAAGTGGTGGCCCGGCATTATCATGTGCCTCTTTTTATACTGGATACACCGTTTATCCATCGTGAAATGAAAAAAGAAGCACAGCAGTATGTTATGGACCAGATCTACGAGTATATCGAGTTTCTGGAAAAGCAGTGTGGTCGTAAGATGGATTATGACCGGATGAATGAAGTTGGCGTACTGGCGGTGGAAGGGCTCAGACTGTGGCAGGCCGTTTTGGATACGGCAACCCACAAACCCTCACCAATCTCTGCATTTGATGCCTTTTTCCACCTGGGATTGATCGTGACCCTTCGCGGAACACAGGTGACGGTTGATTATTATAAAGGCTTGCTGGATGAAATGAATGAGCGCATAAGCAATAACATCGCCATGGTTCCCGGCGAAAAATATCGACTCCTGTGGGATAATCTGCCGATATGGTACCGGACCCGTTGGTTGTCTGATAAGTTTGCTTCGCATAATGCCTGCCTGGTTGCTGATACATATACGTCCGCATGGAGTGGGGTGCTTCCCCTGATCGATGAGAACCGATTTCTCGAAACCATGAGTCTTTCCTATTCAAATGTATATATCAACATCTCTCACGACATGATGATCAATAAATTGCGGGAGATGATCGAAAAATATGATGCCGATGGGCTGGTGATGCATTCAAACAGAAGTTGCAAGCCTTACTCGCTTGGGCAGTATGATTTGCAGAAGATGGTCATGGACCAACTCAAAATTCCGACACTGATAATAGAGGCGGATATGGTCGATGAACGGCATTTTGCGGAAAGTCAGATCGAAACGCGAATAGACGCATTCATGGAGACTTTGAAATCTTGAGTGATCCTAAAATAACGGCAGGTATCGATATCGGGTCCATTACAGCGAAAGCGGTCGTGATGCGTGATGGAAATATACTTGGCACCAGGGTTCGCTTTACCGGCTACAATGCCAAAAAGGCCGGACAAGACGTATTGGATGGCCTGTTATCCGAAATCGGGTTGATGCCAAATGAGGTAGCAACTGTCGTGTCTACTGGTTACGGCAGAAATGCGGTTGATTTTGCCGACAAGGCAATCACGGAAATCACCTGTCACGGGGCAGGGGCTTGGTTTATAAACCCTGAAATCCGGTTTGTCATCGATGTGGGGGGGCAGGATTCCAAGGTAATCCGGTTGGATAATAATGGTAAAGTAGTTGATTTCGCAATGAATGATAAATGTGCTGCCGGAACTGGTCGTTTTCTGGAGGTCATGGCCAGGGCTCTGGAAATGGACCTGGAGGCGTTTGGTGATCTTTCTCTGGCCGGGACTCCCGCAAAAATCAGCAGTATCTGCACGGTCTTTGCGGAATCAGAAGTTGTTTCTTTGATTGCCAAGGGGGAGACCCGTGAAAATATCATTGCCGGAATTCATGAATCCGTTGCATCACGCATATCGGCGATGGCAAGGCGAATCGGGATTGTTTTACCGATTATGATGACAGGTGGTGTGGCAAAGAACAAAGGCATCCTTCAGGCAATGGAAAAAAAACTCGGAGCCCCGATTGTGGTATCCGGGTATGCCCAGGTCAATGGTGCACTTGGGGCCGCGATTCTGGCCGGCCGGATGTAATTGTCGCAATTTCAATTTAATTTGTGTAATGTTGCGGCTTATCGCTTGTCTATAATCCATCTGAGAAATAACGTTGCGAAATTTTTTCCCACAGAGAGCACAAAGGAAAATATTATAATTAAATATCTGTGTTCTCTGTGGTATATGGCCGCGAGGCTTTGGAAACAAGGCAAACGCAAGCCATTCGCTACTTCGCTGGTGCGATTTTACTTTTGCTCCGGATCAATCAATTACACCTTGTGTAATCAGGTAAACGCAGTGAATTTCTCTTTTTTGGAATTGCATACCGGGCAGAATTCCGGTGCTTCGCCTTCCAATGTGTAACCGCAAATTTCGCAAACCTGAACCGCGTTGAGTGTAATATCCTTGTTTTCAGCAACAGCGGCTTGTGCTCTTCGAAAAAGTTCCAGATGCTTTGTTTCTGTCTGTCTGCTCTGTCATCTGTTTCATGATTAACCTTCGTGCTTATGATTTTAGATGATTGATGAGAATACCGTATAGGCACGTCACAGGCTGTTGAAAATCAACTAATTTATTGATGTTTTCCAACAGCCGTGAAGAGACGCTTAACTAACCAATCTTGATTTCCATTGAATCTTCCCACAACCCGTGGATATTACAATAGGAAGTGGCGAAAAGAATGCCTGGTTGCTTTGTTTTCATTCGGGCTTGAATGGAATGATCCGTAAAAACCGGTCCTTCATCAGCGCCTGCCACGCTCTCTCCATGAGCTGTAAACTCGAAATTCCCTACCTGATAGCTGAACTTGTCGTTCTCCGGTTTGAAATGCAGCTGAATCCAGCGTATATGATGTGCCGTGGTATTGGGGTGACTCACTTCCTTCCCGAGGGATACTTTTATTTCGAAATATTCATCTGCCTTAACACTTTGTGGCGCCTCGATTACCGGGACATGCTTTTCATTTTTAAAATCCCCTGTCTGAAACAAGTCTCCGTATTTCATTGTCACTCTCCTTTATTGAATGTTGATATTGAGTGTCGCCTGATCAGTCGCCTGACGTTGTTACGCTGAGTCTTGTTGAACGGGTATTTTCATCCTGGATATGTACAATAAATCCTTCGATATAACCCGGGTATTAGAGTTTTTCAAAAATATAATCACATCCTGGGGACCGTGCACATTGAAATGGCTGAATATTTTAATCTACTGTATGCCATTGAACATTCTATTTCTGGGTTTTACCGGCACTTGACAGATTGCGTCGTGACGTATAAACATGTGATTGTAATAATTTCTGATGGCGTCGTAAAATGTCCCATATTAAATGTGCTTGAAATTGTTGAACCTTTAAATTTGTCTGATACTCTTCGAATTAATTATCTGTTTTCCGGTTTATGATGTTTGGGTATTTTGAGCTGAGAGTTTTGTACCAATGTTCTGAGTCAAAACGGATACGGTGACAATTGTTTAAAAGGAGACGTTATGGATAATGCAGGAAAGCATAGAAAGGAAGTCGAAAATCAGCTTGCCAGCCTGGCTCGGCAAGTAGAGAGCATGGACAACAAGATTCGGGCTTACCTTGCCGATAGGCAGAGAAATCCAAATCCACGATATGGTGAACTTGTGGAAAGAATTCAGAAGTTCCGAATTAATCCGGCGATAACCAATAAATACTTGGAGACATTGCTAGATAGTCTCCAATGGAAGGTATATCATCAGAGCCGTGCGTGGAGACAGCAGTGGGAAAACGCAGAAGCAAAGCGTAAAAATGATCGGAAAAAAGCATTTGCCACAACCAGCCGTGAAAAGTTCGGTGATGATAAAGATACTGGTAATGCAAATGATAAATCTGTTTATTCCGTGGATCGTTTGTGGGAGCTCCAGAAGACAAAACTAAAAAGTCTTGGTGAAAATGAGGAGCTTGAAATGAAGGAAGAATTCGTACAACGAATAAAGAAACGCTATGGTCAGCTTGCTTCAGGGAAAGAAGACAATGAAGAAGTTTACATGAAATTCGACAATATTGAAAAGCGGTGCACCCTTGAGATCAGAAAAAGAACGAATAAGTAATAGCGATGATTTCTTTATGTGCTTTGAGAGTCTTTGAGCACTTGGTGAAGCAATGACATGTCATGGGGCAGGGGAGATTCGAAAGTTGTTTCTGAGTCGGTTTCAGGGTGTATGAACGTGATTTTATGTGAATGAAGCATTTGACGGTTTATGGTTTTCAATACTCGAACCACAGGGGACGAAAAGACAAACCCCCGAAATGGATTTTTATACCCGTAAACCCCGTCTCCTACCAATGGGTGCCCCATGGATGCGCAGTGAACACGTATTTGATGGGTTCTCCCGGTTTTTATTTCAAGGCGCAGAAGGCATAAACCATTAAAACGTTCCACAACCTCCCAGC
>SLIE01000366.1 GCA_007135795.1 Desulfobacterales bacterium | reverse complement strand
GGCGAGTTTCCAGGATATGCGAAACGAGTCTTAGATCTGTCCCAAGCACTCACGGTTGATCAGGGAACGTATCTCCCATATTCGGAAATTAACCGATGACGTCGTTAAAAATTGTAGCGATTTTACATTTGCCCGAATACTATACGTATGAAAAATCACTACGCCTTGTATATGGAACTTTAACTTAGCCGTCCTTCGTTCATCTTGAGCTTTTGCAAAAAGCATGTCATGAATAAATTAACATCATCAACCAAAAAGGATTTCAAAAAATGATTTCAGTAATTGCCAGAATCCCGCTGCAGCCCGGAAAAAAAGACGAAGCGATCAAAGCGGTAAAAACGCTGATGGAAAGTGTGCGCACGGAAGAGGGAACACTGTATTACAGCGTCAATGTTGATCGCAAAAACCCTGACACACTGGTTTTTATGGAACGATACAGGGACATGGATGCTTTGAAATCGCATGGCGGCACGCCGCATTTCAAGAAATTCACAGAGCAAGCCATGACATTTGCCGCCAGCCAGCCGGAAATCACCGTAATGGAAGAAATCGCCTCTATATCGAATGATCAGTAAATAACACCGCCGGCTTCAAGATAGCGGCGATGAACATCGGCAGCTTCTTCACGGCATACCTCCAGCACCACCTCGATGCCCCGGTCGTTTAATTCCGAGACCCAATTTACCGGCCGGGGCCCCTCGTCGAACCCAATGCTTTCCGCATCTTCACTTTTAGCGCCGCATACCAGCGTTTTTATACCGGACCAGCATATGGCGCCAAAACACATTGCGCAAGGCTCGGTGCTGGCATACAGCGCCAGGCGCCTTTGCCCGCCGCCTGACAAATCGTAATCGCCTAACTTTTTTTGGGCCAGCATGAATGCAACGATTTCCGCGTGGAGAGACGAGTTGTTTTCAGATATCACCATGTTGATCCCCGGTGCCACCAAATGACCCTCTTCATCAAATACCGCCGCGCCAAATGGTCCCACGGGGCCCCTTCGTACATTTTCAAGGGACAAGGCAATGACCATCTTCATACGCGCTTCCATGTCCGGTATTCTATCCGGATATCCGGATAAGAATGTGTGGACCCATCCGGGCAGGCCAATGTGCAATTCAGGTAGATTCATAATCATCATCGTTCCCTTTATGACTAATTATTTCCATTGACACGAAAACAGGCCAACCGTTATCATTAGTATTTAATGGAAAGGAGACCACTTATGCTGAATATCAAACAATTTCCTTACGGAAAAGACAATTTAGGATACCTTGTTTACGGTCACAAGCAGGCGATGGCCATCGATGGTGGCGCCGTATCCGATATTCGATCTTTTCTGGAAAACAATCACCTCACCCTTGAATACATCACCAACACCCATTCCCACCCGGATCATACACCTGGAAACAAGCCACTGCATCAGCAAACCGGCGCTCACATCCTGGGATTTAATGAATTGCCGGCAGAAGGCACCCTTCAGCTGGAAGGAACGCGCATTCACGTCATGCACACCCCCGGCCACTCACACGATTCGGTTTGCTTTTATTTCGACGACACCCTGATATCCGGCGACACCTTGTTCAATGGCAAGGTCGGAAAATGTTTTACCGGAGATTATACGGGTTTTTTACAATCCATAAAAAAATTGCTGCCATTGCCACCGGAAACCAGGATCTTCGCAGGTCACGATTACGTGATGGAGTACCTTGACTTTTCAAGACGTCTTGAACCGGACAACCCGTATATCGATACTTACCTTGAAAAATATAATCCGAACAACCTGTTTTTCACACTTGCGGAAGAAATCCAGGTCAATCCCTACCTGCGCGTGAATGATGAAAAAATCGCGGCGATTTTGAAAGCAAAGGGCCTTCCTGCAGAAACCGAATTCGACCGCTGGCAATCCCTTTTGTCCATGATGTGAAGATTGATAATGACCATTGTGTTGTTCCCGGCGATCACATACAACCAGCCGCCTGCATCGAACAATAGTCTTTCAAGACCGGCTTTGAATTTGAGTTAACATTGACAGCACAGCGTGTTTGGGCAATAGTAAGGGTTTATACTGTAACAGTGTCGTATAATCACGACAGGAGAACCGGATCTGCAACCCCTAAATTCACTGAATTCCATATATGCCTGAAAAACTGCCTGACCCGAAAACCAGCAAGCCCGCTAACCGTTTTTTTGATATTCATCCACCGGTATTCTGGCCGGCCGTATTGCTTGCATTTGCATTTATCGCAATTACCCTGATCGTCGGCACGCCGATGAAAACGGTCTTCTCTGTCATACAGGAATGGGTTTCCAGTAATTTCGGGTGGTTTTTTATCGTATCCGTCAATCTCTTTCTTTTCTTCGTACTCTATCTTGCATTCAGTAAATACGGCAACATCCGGCTAGGCGGGAAAAACGCAATACCGGAATTCAGTCGAATCTCCTGGTTTGCCATGTTGTTTTCCGCGGGGATGGGAATCGGGATACTTTTCTGGAGCGTTGCCGAACCGATCTTTCATTTTACCGATCCCCCCCTTGCCGATGGCGGCACGCTCGAGGCGGCAAAGCTTGCCATGAAAACGACCTTCCTTCACTGGGGCCTCCACCCCTGGGGAATATACGCACTGGTCGGTCTTGCACTGGCCTTTTTTTCCTTCAACCGGAAGCTCCCCCTGGCCATCCGTTCTGTGTTTTACCCCCTGCTGGGAGATAAGGTTCACGGAAAATGGGGGGACATGATCGATGTCCTTGCCGTTCTGGCAACGCTTTTCGGTCTGGCCACGTCACTTGGTTTCGGCGTGCAGCAGGTAAATGCCGGCCTGAATCATTTGTTCGGATTGACTGTTTCCACAAACATGCAGGTTTTGCTCATTGCCGCCATCACCCTTGCAGTATCTGTTTCAGTGGCAACAGGTCTTGAAGGGGGGGTAAAAAAACTCTCCGAGCTGAACATGAAACTTGGAGCAGTCCTGCTCATATTCATATTGATATTCGGCCCTACCGTATTCATCCTCGATGCGGTTCTCCAGAACACCGGCGCATACCTGGACAATTTCCTCGAAATCAGCTTCTGGACCGAAAGCTACGAACAGACCAACTGGCAAAATTCATGGACGGTATTTTACTGGTCATGGTGGATTTCCTGGTCTCCGTTCGTGGGGATGTTCATTGCCCGAATCTCCAAGGGACGAACCATACGGGAGTTTGTTTTAAGTGTCTTGATCATCCCGACGCTTCTTACCTTTTTGTGGATCACCGCATTCGGGGGAACCGCCATATTGCTCGAATTAAAAGGGGTGGCTGACCTCGCAGGGCCGGTCACGGAAAATGTGGCCATCTCCATTTACGCACTGCTCGAAAATTTTCCGTTTTCAATGGTGGCCAATTTTACCGCCATGCTGCTCGTGATCAGTTTTTTCATAACCTCCTCGGATTCCGGGTCCCTGGTCGTGGATGCATTTACCTCGGGCGGCAAACTCACCTCGCCTGTCACCCAGCGCATTTTCTGGGCCGTCATTCAGGGCGTCATGGCCGCCGTACTTTTGATCGGCGGTGGCCTTACCGCCCTCCAGACAGCAGCTATAATCACGGGTTTGCCATTTGCTGCGATATTGATTATCATGGGGTATAGCTTGAAACAGGGACTTCAAAAAGAATACGAAAAAGAAGCGCTTCGTGAAAGGGAAATCGAGCGGGAATCTTACCAGGATACCATCAAAAAGCTGCTTCGGCAAAATAATGCCTGATCACTCTTTTACCGGATTGTTCCGATTGAATTATCGACCCGCAACAAGTGGAAATATAGCGATATGAACCCGATTAAAAACATACTGGCGTGTCTTGATTTAACGTACATTGACCCGATCGTGACTGAATACACCGATTTTCTTGTCGGGATTACCGGTGCTGAAAAGGTTTATTTCCTTCATGTTATCCAGGAATACGACCTGTCGGGAAAGGGGGGACGGGATCTCCCCGAGGATGAAGAAATATATGAACTCATTTACAAGAAGATAAAAAAGGAAGTCCATTCAAGGTTTAAGCAACAGATTCCTGTCGGCATCGAAACCCAAATCGCAACCGAGGACGCCGCCACTGCCATTATTGATTTTATTGCCGAAACCAAAATCGATCTTACGCTTATAGGCCGGAAAACCGGGACGTACCGGGAAGCGCTGTATGGACACAAAATTTTGTCCGGGGCCGATTGTGACATTATGTTCATCCCTGAAAAATCAACACACAACATAAAAAAGATACTTTGCGCAATCGATGGTTCAAAGGATGCTGAAGTTGCATTTGCGCATGCCGTGAACCTTTCTGAAAAAAGTGGGGCAGCGTTGATTTCCTACTTTCTTTACGATACTACGGAAACTTATTTTCCTGCCACCACACAGAGTAGTGCCAGCATCCACCAGGAGCGTCTCCATGAGAAATACGATAAATTTCTAAAAAAATTCAATCGTTCCCCTGAGGACATCATCTGCCATTTCAGGGAACTTGCCCCCTCTGAAAACCAGGCGGACAAGGTATATGAAACAGCCCTGGATGAAAATGCGGATATGATTATTGTCGGTGCAACCGGTGATCTCGGAACATCCACGACGTTGCTTGGCAACATCGCGCTTAATTTCAACAATATTGAAATCAAAACGCCTCTTCTGCTCATTAAAAACGAACGATCAAAGCGGTTTTTGTGGTTTTAGGGCAGGCGCATCGAGGATGAGATTTGTTTCCGGACTGAACCCCTTAAATCCTGTCAGGAGAAGAAAATGAGCAGCAACCGCATATGCAAGCTTCTGAATATCCGGTATCCGATCATCCAAGCCCCCATGAACTGGGTCTCCGGCCCCGCACTGGTCGCAGCCGTATCCAATGCCGGCGGACTCGGTACCTTAGGCCCCAATGCCGGATCCAATGACATCACCCACGATGTTGAATTGACAGGGGAGCGGATACGGGAGCGGATAAAAACGATCCGGAAACTGACGGAATTCCCCTTTGGGGTGAATATCGTGGTCGGCTTTGGGGAAGATACCAAATATTCAAAGAAAATCGTTGACGTGGTGATCGAGGAAGAAGTGCCGGTAGCGGTTGTATCCGTTGGAAGTCCACGCGTGTACACCGACAAGCTCAAACAGGCCGGCATTAAGGTACTTCACGCCGTCTCCACTTCCGTACATGCAAAAAAAGCCCAGGAATCCGGGGTTGACGCCGTTATATGCGAAGGGTACGAGGCTGGCGGACACAAGGGGTTGACGGAGCTGACCACTTTTGCCATGACCCCCATGGTGGCGGATGCAGTCGATATTCCCGTGATCACCGGCGGCGGCATTGCAGATGCCCGCGGCGTTCTTGCGGCAATGGCCCTGGGTGCGGACGGTGTGTACATGGGGTCGCGTTTTATGGTAACCCTGCAATCCGAAAGCCATGAAGCCGTCAAACAAGCCATCGTGAACGGACATGACGCCTGCACTGTTTCCATACCCAAGGGAAAAATGATTGCAAGAGATCTCAATAACGCCTTTACGAAAAAATATATGGAACTTCACGAGTCGGGCGCGTCAGTGGAAACCATCATCGACTACCTTGAATCACATTCTCAGTATCACTCGCAGCATCTCGGGAATGCGGGAGAGGCAGAAATCTGTTGTGGTCAGGGGGCCGGGCTCATCAACGAAATCCCGGATGCCGGAGTTTTGTTATCTTCTATTGTCAAAGATATCGCCAGCCGGTTTGCAGAACTAGAAAAGCGGCTGAAAGATTTTTTCTAAACGCCCCGGATTGATTCGAAGTTATCTAAACACCAAAATTTAATAATCACGATATACCACAGAGAACACAGAGAGCCATTGTTTTAATAATAATATTCTCTGTGATTCTTTGTGTTCTCTGTGGTGAAAAATTCCGCAATCCGGTAATTACCTTTCACAACGCCACTATCGATCTCCGGAGAATTTT
>SLIE01000387.1 GCA_007135795.1 Desulfobacterales bacterium | reverse complement strand
GAGGATGAATTAAAAAACAGGTTTCAAAACCGAATCATAAGTATAGATATACGCGTTTCAACATTATGGGGCAAAATTCAGGGTTGCGCCGAGAAAAATGGAAAACCGATGCCAGCCGTTGACTCTCTGATTGCCGCTACGGGGATTGCCTATGATTTAACAGTTGTCACCAGAAATGTAACTGATATGAAACAAAGCGGTGTGAAACTGCTTAACCCCTGGGTATGTGCCAAATAGAGGTCACCTCAGAGTATGAAATTAACACAACCATACCACCGGATAGATTCCCAGAGAAGCGGCCCAGGCGCAGTTGATTGTTCAGGAAGTTGCAGTGGGCAAGCCGCAGCGCGGCGTTAAGACGGGTGGATTTTTATTGAGGTTTTTGCCGAGAATTAAAAATGTTGCGAAGGGAGCAAGATGGTAAACGAACGCGAAAAAATGAAACTCAAGAATTTTCTGACAGCTGTTGCGGCCTGTTTCCTGATTTTCATGTTGAACCCACAGGCTCAGGCAGATATGGCATGGCCGCGGATGGCCAGGTCGGCCGACGGGGTGCCGATCTCCTGCGAGGTGCAAGGTGCCGGCGAACCAACCCTGGTGTTCGTTCATGGCTGGAGTTGCGACGGGCGCTACTGGCGGAAGCAAGTATCGCATTTCTCGGAAAATTATCGCGTGGTTGTAATCGATCTGGCCGGCCACGGGCATTCCGGACTGGGTCGCAAGGACTACACCATGAGCGCATTCGGGGAGGATGTTCGCGCCGTGGTTGCCCAAGTGAATGCCGAGCAGGCAATATTGATCGGGCATTCCATGGGCGGACCTGTGAGCGTGGCAGCAGCGTCAATGATGCCGGACAAGGTGATCGGCATCATTGGCGTGGATACCTTCCAGGACGTCTCTCTGGAGATGGCGCAGGAGGAATCCGATGCCTGGATGGCAATGCTGCAGCCCGATTTTGCCGCCGGCGCAGCTCAATTCGTGCAGCAGATGTTCATCGGGAAGACGGACCCTGCGCTGCGTGACTGGATTGTGGCGGACATGTCGGCCGCACCTCCGAAAGTGGCCCTCAGCGCCATGGAGGAAATGCTGGCAGATATGATCGGCAGCGATGCGCTTTCCACTTTCGAACAGCTTGAAGTACCCATTGTGGCAATCAGCGCGGACCTTTGGCCAACCAATGTGGCGGCCAATCGCCGCCACATGCATTCCTTCGATGCGGTGATCATAGAGGGTACCGACCACTTTCTGCACATGGCCGAGCCGGAATCGTTCAACCGGGAACTGAAAGATGTGATTGCGGGCATGCTCGATGCAAAAACGAAAACAGACTAAAAAGACGTGCCCCCTGGCCCGCTGGAACCATTTCAAAGCCCCGGGGGTTCCGGTACCCCCATGAAATTCCCCGGTGCTATCCGAAAAAAGTGGCCGACATGGATCGGAACAGGTGGCTGCCTTCGTCCGGAACAGGTGGCCGACTTCACCGGAATACGCAAACAGTACTGTATAATTAATTATTACAAGTATTTCAAAATATTATAACTTCTCTGGGACGTGGTGAGGCGCTTCAAAAGGCACAGATAATACATATATAATCCGCTCTTCATCGCCTCATGCCTTGCCAGCGGGCGTGATCTTTTTTTGAGATGGCTTTTAGCAACCAAAGGACAAATCATGAAAATGCTGAGTTCAACAATTAAAGCAAATACTGAAAACTTAATTCCCGGGAATAAAGTTTTGGGCGTTGCGGGTAGTCCCAGAAAAAATGGAAATTCAGATGTTTTATTGAAGCAGGTTCTCAAAGGCGTGCGCATGAAAAGCGTCGAAAGCAGCTTTATTCAATTGAGAGATATTCAGTTCCAGGGTTGCATTGGTTGCGAGAAGTGCAGAAAGGATAAAATCTGTACTGGTCTGAATGATGGAATGTCACTTACCTACAATCAGATCATTACTTCGAAAGGTCTTGTCCTTGTTTCTCCAACTCACAACTATAATATTACCTCATGGATGAAAGCTTTCATTGACCGTCTCTACTGCTTTTACAATTTTGAAAATACGCGTCCCAGGGCCTGGTCAAGCCAACTGGCCGATCAAGACCGAAAAGCGGTATTGGTCGCAGTATGCGAACAAAGCAATAAGAAGGATATGGGATTTACCCTTGAAGCTATGAGAGTCCCAATTGAAGCGCTTGGATATCAAGTAATTGGAGAGCAAGCAATATATAGAATTTTCGATAAGGGAAAAGTTAAAGAGGATACCGAATCAATGGAAAAAGCATTTCTATTAGGTGAGAATCTGGTAAAGTCATTATCTTGATAGAAATACCAATTGCTAACCTTTGGTGCGCTCTGACCGGCGTTGCGCTACCCTTCAGACCTGCAGGTGAGCAGTCGTGGGGCGGTGAAGTAGGGGGCGTTATGAATAATAACCAGATAATCGAAACCGACGGAATCTCCCGCCGATCCTTCTGATCAGGGAGTAATGACATCCGCTGTGTGAAGACCGATTTTCTGCCATCAGTTGGCAGGCCCTGATGCAATAGATGCCAGAAAAAACTCAGAAATTGAAAAATTCCGGGAGGAATTTTGGATATGATATGCTTTGACAGAGAAATCGAGGTGCCGGCAGACAAGGGCGTTGATATTGTCGATATTACCGCTGAGTTGGAAACGACGGTCAGGGACTCTGGGGTAAGGACCGGATCTATGCATGCCACCTGCGTCGGTTCTACAGGATCTTTAACCTGTATTGAATATGAGCCGGGCGTGGTTGCGGATTTGACCAGGGCTGTTAATGAACTGGCCCCGCCGGAACGGGATTATGCGCATGAGCAGGCCTGGGCCGACGGCAACGGCCACAGCCATGTCCAGGCGGCACTGGTGGGACCATCAGTGGTAGTGGCGGTGCGCAGTGGCAGATTGAGTCTTGGCACATGGCAGCAGGTGGTTGTGATCAACCACGACATAACGCCCAGGACCCGCCGGATTGATGTGACCATTATCGGATCATGAAAGGACTGTATCCGGCTTTATGATGGCGGTGAATGTCGCATATCAGAAAGACAACAAGCGCGTGCTTGTTATCCTCCAAGTTCTTGTTCTCCAACCCGTTCACCGTTTGATAGGCAATGCCGCCGATCGGGGCGATAACTCCTGCTGATCTTCGCAGCCGTGCCCTGGCGTCAAACGCCAAAGCCATGCGGATTTCTTTGGTTAATATTGAATTTGAACGTATTATCCGGGAACTAAACAGCACTGTATAATTTATTGTTAGGCGTTATCAGCCATGGAGGAGCGAATGGAAATCAAATGCATCGCCGGTTTTGCTTCAATAACCAAAGACCCGATGGCGAGTGCGTCCTTGTACCAGGATGCATTGGGCCTGCCGCTGGAGAAGATGGACGATTATCGTTTCATGGATAAATTCCCTGGAGTGAATCATTTCGGTGTATGGCCTCTTTCAATGGCAGCCCAGTCCTGTTTTGGGCAGGATGAATGGCCTGAGAGTGTTCCTGAGCCCTCAGCGACAATTGAGTTCGAGTTGGCGGATGCCGCTGCTGTGGAAGCGGCAGTACAAGAAATGAAAGAGAAGGGACAGGAGTTCATCCACGAAGCCCTGACAGAACCGTGGGGACAGACAGTCGCGAGGTTCATGAGCCCTGAGGGGGTATTGGTTGGTCTGAGTTATGCGCCGTGGCTTCATGAATGAACGCCTAACCATAGCGTCCACTCGGACAGGCTTTTCTGCTGACGCTTCAAAGCCGCGCGGTTACGCTGCCCAGCGGGTAGTTGGGCATTGACAGAATAGCGACTTAATGTATATGCATGATGTATACATTAAATTACGAAGTACTCTATGATATGAACTCAAATTTATCTTACTGATCGGCAGCACGCGCATAATCGCTATTTTAAAAATACAACCACACGTTTTGATGCGGCATTGGACAAAATGCTGTGAATCGATTAAAAATATCCGCATAATCAAAAAGCAACCGCAAGGCACGCTCTTTGTGCCCACGGTGCATTATTCTATAAATGTTAGCGTGCAGCATGAAGAACAATAAAAACAGATTCCGCCGGGCAGTGTTCCTGGATCGCGACGGTACCATAATTGAGGATCGCGGGGACCTGTCCCATCCATCGCAAGTCGTTTTTTATGATGACACGGTCCCCTCTTTGCAGCGACTGCAAGAGAAATTTGAACTCTTTCTGGTCACCAATCAGTCAGGCGTGGCCAAAGGGGTTATATCCATCGAGGATGTCGAGCGCGTCAATACCTATGTTGTGGGGCATCTGGCTGAGTTCGGCATTCGGATTGTCAACACATACGTCTGCCCCCATGCAAGAATCGACAATTGCCGCTGCATCAAACCCAAGCCTTACTTTCTGCGAAAGGCCGAAAGAGACCACCAGATCGATTTGAAACGGTCCTATGTGATTGGCGATCATCCCCATGATGCCGAGTTCGGAAAAAACGTGAACGCAAACGCGATATACCTTCTATCCGGCCATGGGATCAAGCACCGGGATGAACTTGACGACGATACCGTTGTTGTCAATGGGATCCGGGAAGCCGTTGAGCTCATTTTGAAGGACGCGTGATAACCGCATCCGCTCCTGCTTCCCTCGGTATTTCAACAATTTTTCATTCACCGCCCTATCCTGGCATAGCCCCTCGGAGCGCCGCAACATAGTGCGGTATTTCGAAGGCGACGGAAACCTTTTTCAAAATTCTTCTTCAGAGTATTCCATAAGAAGATAATCAGGGCACTAAGGATCGGTAGTGTCCAGAATTTTTCGGCGGCGTTACGCGGCAGGATTCTTGACGGCACAAGTGACCTTAATCGTTATACCAGCAAAATTCGAGATAAATGCTATGCCAAGATACAATACTTTCTATGAATCCAAAGAGGAAATATATGGTATCGTGCCAAAGGCTTATGATTAGTTGCATTATTCAGCTTTATTACGAGTAAAGGACGGGGGTAAATTTCCTGTGGTTCTCGAAACGGTCTATCTGAAAAATGGCGCACCCCCTTTTCATCCTTCCATGAATAAATCTTAGGCTTGTTTGTGCTTGAAGGGTCAGTGGCACTGCGCGATATGGATTGCGTTTTCGGTAACTTTATAAATAAACCGATGTTCATCGGTTATTCGCCTGGACCAGTAACTTGATAGTGCATGCTTTAATGGTTCAAGTATTCCCATGCCCCCAAAAGGATTCTGTTTGGTTTCCTTGATGAGGGTATCCAATCATTGTTCGCTTCCGGGCCTTTCATGTTCCCTTATTGACATTTAAACGTTGTGACGCTATGATGTTATAAATTCATGGAGGAAAATTATGACAACATTATCAAAACGATCGACTATATATCTGGACCCTGCGCTCCATCAGGCGCTGCGTCTGAAGGCACTTGAAACATCACGCTCAATGTCGGAAATAATTAATGAGGCCGTTAAAGAAGCACTTGCTGAGGACGCAGAGGATCTCGCCGCCTTTGATGAAAGGGTTGATGAACCTCTCATCAGCTATGAGCAGATGGTCAAAAAGCTGAAAAAAGATGGCCGGATATAAAATATTTTTCAAAAAATCAGTTTGGAAGGATTTAAAAGCAATTCCGGATAAAGATTTAAACAAAATTCTTCCATCTATTGAATCTTTGGGCGAGGATCCACGCCAACCTGGAAGTAAAAAATTGAGCGGTCAGGAAAGATATCGGTTTCGGGTGGGGCGAAATCGTATTATTTTTTCCATTCAGGATGAGGAACTAACCATTTGGGTCGTGAAGGTGGGGCATCGAAAAGATGTTTATTGTTAAAGCGACTGAATCTTATTTTTCAAAAGGAAGAGTTGGATCTGATATGGTCAGAAGGTGCTATTTATAATATCGGGTTTGAGAACACTTATTGATACAGGAGGAATAAATGCCGTTTTTTTCCATTACGACCAACCAGGCGCTGGATGCG
>SLIE01000512.1 GCA_007135795.1 Desulfobacterales bacterium | reverse complement strand
CGTGCACGAGATTGCAGATATTGTCGATTTGCGAAGGCCCGGATTGGGTGCCTCCGCAAATGAAAAAAGTGCCGTGCCCTGTTTTCCGAAGGGAAAACAAGGCACACTTCGCAGAGATCTGCTGATATACTGCCTGCGATCAATTAAATCTTAACCGCTTTTTCGATCACCACGGGAGTTTTAGGCACGTCATCATGCATTCCCGTACGGCCGGTAGGAACTGTTTTGATCTTGTTGACCACACCGTGTCCTGCTTTGACTTTGCCAAAAACAGTATATCCCCATCCCTGCGGATTTTTAGCGGTATGATTCAAAAATTCATTATTCTTGACATTTATAAAAAACTGGGCCGTAGCGCTGTGCGGATCCTGCGTCCGGGCCATAGCCACAGTATAGGCTTCATTCTTAAGTCCGTTGTCGGCCTCATTTTCCACCGGCGGCCCGGTTGGTTTTTCTTCCATTTCCGCTGTCATCCCTCCGCCCTGGATCATGAACCCGTCGATGACCCGGTGAAAGATGGTCCCGTCGTAATGCCCCTTCTCCACATAGTCCAGAAAATTGGCCACGGTTTTAGGTGCCTGCGCTTCGAAAAGTTCTAATTCGATCTCTCCCATACTCGTTTCAAGCTTTACCATTTTCTTTTCTCCCTGAATTGTCCGCTTTAACAGGCGATTGATGCTACGCCGACGACTTTTGATTCGTGTATTTTGCATTTTTTAAAGAAAAATGCAAGAAGCTCTTGATGTGAACACCAGGAAATTCGGACCTGTTTTATGCAGCCCGCAACTGAAACGGCATTCTGCGCACCCCGTCAGAAAGGAGATTTCATCATGACAACGCATTGACTCCCGGGCGCTCATCATAAAAGAACGGCGGAGAAAAACAAATTACCGACCTAAAGGTCGCATATGTCCCCGGTACATATCCTGAGGCTCCCCCAGAATTTCCTCCGCTTTTTCCCGCTGCGCTTCGTCAAGCTCGCCGATTATCCCCGAATAAATCCGGTAATGCGCCATTTGAACCTCCGTATGCAACTCAGCTGCCTGGTCGAACAACTCTCTAGCCAGTTCGACGTCAAGCGGATCTTCTTGAATCCGTTTCATCAGGTCAACGTACATCTCCCTGAGTTCCTGCCTGAGACGGACGATTTCCTTTTCCTGAGACGATATCATGGAATCAATGTGCTGGGATTGTTCATCCGTGAGATCGAAAAGATCTTTGTGTATCCGGAAGTTATTCGCCCAATGGTAAAAAGCGCCACCCATCCCCATCATGGGCCCCATATCAAACGGCTGCATCATCATGCCCCGACCATGAGGCATTTGCGCAAGTTGTATCACCATTCCCTGACCATTTTGCATTTGCCCAGGCTGCATCATCATACCAGATCCTCGTCCCGGGCCAGGTCCCGGATCTGGTCCGGGACCTGGTTGCCGCCAGGGCTCCTGCTCCCTATTCAGCCGCTCCCGGGGATCTTGTTCCCGCGAGTCAGGATCTCGCGGGTCACGCTCTCGTGGATCGCGCTCTCCCGGCCCTTGATCCATAGGCCCTCGATCCGTAGGCCCTCGATCCATAGGTCCTCGATCCATACGGCGGTCTATTGGGCCACGATCTCTTGGATCCCGATCCATCGGGCCTCGGTTCATCGGGTCCCGATCCAGGGGATCATCACGATCCATAAAATCCCGATCACGTGGCAACCGGTCCCGGGGGCCTCGCTCCATTGGATCACGATCCCGGGGTGGCGTCCGCTCCATCTGATCTTCAGGCGGTATTTGCCCGGGGGATTGTGGCTGTTGTGCCGATATTACCGCTACAAAAAGCATAACCGCTGTAAAAGTGAGACAAAGAATCAGCAATTTCGTTTTCATGACTACCTCCATTGCTTCAAAAATATATCAAGGCATTATAACTTCCGCAAACTTGCCAGAAATGCAGTAAACGACTTTAAAAAGAATCTCCGGAAACCCTGATGAGATTTTAATAAAGATTTCCATGATGATTATTAATGTCAAATTGGTCCAGATTCTCTGCAGACAGCGAAACCGGTATTGAATGAATATAAAGTGAGATGCGCGCCGGCGAAGATACTGGACGTTTTACGAAGTCATCAAGAATTGATGCATTCGAAAGAACGGCGCATGATTAGATGTAAAAAACGGGGGGTCGTTGAGAATGATATTGCGCACAGTTTTGTCGGATTGAAAGACTTTTGAAAGAAACTTGCGGATATGCTCACGGTTCCACCCTTCAGGATGGACAAATTCACGGTACAGGGAAAGATCGCCCGGATAAAAGGCACGGGTCTGCAACTTATCCGCCATACCACCGTAAGCCGGGAGGTTGAATATGGCGAGATTTAAAAAATCGATGCAATCGGAGTGCGCAAGGATAAAATCCCGTGTTGCAATCGCGCTTCTTTCGTTTTCCGCCGGAGTGCCGAAAAGGAGATACCCATAAACCGATATGCCGCAGGTTTTTAAAGTTTTCAGCACCCTTGACACCATCGTCACGCTTGTTCCTTTCCCCATGGTATCGAGAACCTTCTGATCCCCCGACTCGATCCCAAGTTTGAGCATAATACACCCAGAAGCAACTAACCCTGCAACAAAACCGGGATCTGCCAGGTGAGATGTAATCCTTGCAAAGCCGTACCACGGGGAACCAGGCGGATTATCAATGATGTGTTGCATAAACTTTGGCGACAGTGCGTTGTCCGTATAATGAATAAGGACTTGTTTTTTAACGCAATTCAGCTGATCGCTTCCCCACGCCACCCCGTTTGCCTGAAACAATGATGAAATCTTTCGGGGAGAGAATGGCCGGTAGATGTTCTGTTCTTCTTTTTCCGGACAAAAAGCACACTTGCGCCAGTAACATCCGTCGGATGCGGAGATCGGAAATACCAAACCCGGAGACAGGTATTCATCCTGCTCATAATCGTATGGATACCCGGGAACCTGACTTCTGTTGTTCCCATACTTTATGACCCCCTCATCTTCGGGTGCATTGGCGGCGCACATGGCCGCCAGTATCCTTTCACCGGGGCCGGATATCATGTCATCCACAATTCCCGGAAGAGGATTTGAAAAGCCCGGAATTTTCATCCAGGAGGTGATCAGGCCGCCCCCGAAAACAATCCGCGAATTGGGAAAATGCTTCCTGATGAACCCGGCAATGGCAGCCGAACAAAGTGCCTGACTGATAAAATTGACCGAAATTCCAAAAACCTGAAAATTATTGTCTTTAACCATCGCCTCGATTCGTTTTTCAAAAAACGGAAAAAACAAATTGTTTTTAAAATCAAGGGCGGCCTGCATCAGGTCCCGACTGAGAAGCGGTGATCGGCATGGATCGACGTAATTTGAAAGCGAGAGTTTTATGCCCCTTTGAGATCCCGCCATATGAAGCACGCGATTTACGTCTTGCACCGCCCGCTTGTACCGGTCGCGATCCTTGTAAAGCTCACAGGAGCGAAGGGCGGCAAGATTTTTATCCAAACCGGTTTTAGCGCGGCGCGTCCAGGTATCGTTCGCAGTGATTTCACTGCCCGCCACTTTGAGCAGTCCGTAGAGGTTCAAATCAACGGCAAGGCACGCCACTCCGGATTTCCGAAGAAAACCGGCAAGCCTTGCCATGCCGGCGGGCGGCGCAGCCGGCACACTCACCGGCGGGTGGATAAGCATAATGGATTTTTGCATCAGCATGGTTATTATGGTATGTTATTACAGAAATTTAAATGTGCCACCAATTTGGTTTATCCAGCAAGCCGGGATCTCAAAACATCCGGTATAGCATCAAGTAGCGTATCTTTTCAGGAGTGCATCGACAAATGTGCATTCAACCCCATACCAAATCATTTTCTAAAAAAGAAGGTGCAAAATGTCTTTCAGGGAAAATCTGCTGCAAAAAATCAGGGTGGACCGCTTATCCCAAAGCGTCATTGACTCGATCGGTTCCATCAGTGGCGGTTATAAAATTGATAAGGCCGACATGAAGACGCTTCTGGAAATGGCAGGGTATGATTCATTAACGCGCCGGGGTCTCGAAATGCATGCCAGGGATTTTACCGGTGATAAAAACCGCATCGTGCTGCTCGATAATGAACTCAAGATTTATAACACAACCGTTGAAGACATTGTTGTGCGAAAAAACCCGACCTTGCGCGAAATGGTCAAAATCCGGAATATACGGAAAATACTGAATGATCAGGATGTGGTGGTTTCCAGTCGCGTGGAGACGGTGAAAACAATCAGGCGCGAAATCCTGCAACACATCGACCTTGGCTTTACAGCTTCTGATATTGATCATTTTTGTGGGGAAGCCGCGGACGCACTCGAACAGAATCGTCCTGAAGAAGTAACGGGAATCCTTGAAATATTTGCGGAGATCCTCGGTCTTGCGCCGCCCGATACAGGCCCCACGGGCAATCTTGCGATATTTGGTTACCAGCGGGAATCAGCGGGCGATCTCAAATACGGTCCAATCTACATATACAGTCTTCCAAAAAACATGCTGCACCGTTACAATGTTATATTATCCGCGGCAGACAGCAAAAATCCCGGTACCTACGGAGAACTTATCCATGGCAAGGCGGAGCCGGAAATCGAAGGGGTCGAGGTACTGGACGATCTCAGGGAGAAAGTGCTGGCATTGCCGGTACATGAAATCCCGATCGATTAACGGAGTGTCGAAAGCTCCGTTTTTCGGGCGATTCTCCCCGTTATCCGGAACAGCATTCAAATTAATCCTTGACATCAAGAGAAAAAACGCTATAGTTGGAATCATAATATCAACATAAATTGATATGTTTATTTTTACACATCACTCTAACTATCAAAGACAACTTTTTAGCCAAAAAAATAAAGAAAGGACAAAATCATGTTAATGTCAAAAGATGGCAAAGCCATTGTACCGGAACTCGATCTTTCCCTTCCTCATAAAATTGCTGACATTTCCCTTGCGCCATTCGGATTCAAGGAAATGGAACTTTCAGAAAACGAAATGCCGGGGCTCATGGCGGTTCGGGAAAAATATGGCACCTCCAAACCCCTCAAGGGGCTCAAGGTGACCGGTAGTCTACACATGACCATACAAACAGCCATGCTGATAGACACTCTTTCCATCTTGGGTGCGGATATCCGTTGGGCATCCTGTAACATCTTTTCCACCCAGGATCATGCTGCCGCAGCCATTGCCAAATCAGGCGCTGCCGCCGTGTATGCATGGAAAGACGAATCCCTGGAAGATTACTGGTGGTGTACGGAAATGGCCCTCACCTGGCCGGACGGGAGTGGACCGGATCTGATCGTGGACGATGGCGGTGATGCCACCCTGATGATTCATGATGGGGTAAAGGCAGAAAAAGACCCCGCCATGCTCGAAAAAGAATACGATACATATGAATACCAATGCATCATCAACCGGCTCAAGGCCTCGTACCAGAAAGATCCGAAAAAATGGCACAAGGTCGCTGAAAAAATCCGCGGCGTCTCAGAAGAAACCACAACCGGTGTGAGTCGGTTATACCAGCTGGCCAAAAAGGGCGAATTGCTCTTCCCTGCCATCAATGTCAACGATTCGGTTACCAAGTCCAAGTTCGACAATATCTACGGATGCCGGGATTCCCTGGCCGACGGCATCAAACGGGCCACGGACACTATGATAGCCGGGAAAACGGTTGTAGTTGCAGGATACGGCGATGTCGGCAAGGGATCCGCCCAATCCATGCGCGGGTACGGCGCCCGGGTCGTGATCACGGAAATCGACCCGATTTGCGCCCTGCAGGCAGCCATGGAAGGTTTTGAAGTTTCCACTATGGAAGAGATGGCCCCCAAGGGCGACATCTTCGTTACCGCTTCCGGTTGCTGCGATGTCATCACCGGCGAGCATATGGAAATGATGAAAAATGAAGCCATTGTTTGCAACATCGGCCATTTCGACCATGAGATCGAGGTAAGCTACCTGGAGAAAAAAAAAAAAAAAACCAGGAT
>SLIE01000107.1 GCA_007135795.1 Desulfobacterales bacterium | reverse complement strand
TGTCACGGGAAGCCCGGCTGCAAATTCCGCAAGGCGATAATCCAGCAAGGGTGTCCGGGTCTCAAGAGAATGACGCATGGCAAGCTTATCCAGGCGCAACACAACGTAATCCGGCAGTCGAAACCTTGTTTCATACGCAATGGCGGCATTTACAGGGTGTTCATTACCCGAAAGAGCAGGGCGAACATCTTCTTCAAACAAAGGTGAGTCCGACTCAAACCCTAGCATCCGTAAAAGTTCATCTTCCGTAAAAAGCGCTTCTGAGGCAATATAGCGACCCCCGGGATCAGCATTATTAAACGGCAGCAGGTTTCGCAATTCCGGAAAAAGACGGGTTAGTTTTTCCTGTTGTCCGGAAGTAAAATCATCAAAACGGCTGGCTGCCATTTCCAGCATGAATTTTCGGTAACCCCCGAAGATTTCATCAGCCCCCTCCCCTGTCAGAACAGCCTTGACATCCTTTCCGGCAAGTGCGCATAGCTGATTTGTTGGCAGGATGGTCCCCAGCGAGATCGGCTCTTCGATTGACCTGATGATCCCGGGCAATTCACCCAGCATCTCCTTGCCACAGATGGCATGGGTGAGCATCGATCCGGCAAATCTCTGGTTCATCGTTTTTAACAGATGGTTTACATAGGGAAGCTCATCATATTTTTTTTCGGAAAACGAAATTGTATATAACCGAAGCGCCGGTTGAGCAGTTACCGCAACGGAAGAAACGGCCGAGGAATCTATCCCGCCGCTGATAAAACTCCCTAACTCAACGTCGGATCTCAACCGGATTCTCACCGCATCTTCGAATAATTCATGAAAGGTGTCAGCCGCTTCCGGCAGTTTAACCGCATTTTCTTTTTCATGTGGCCGATAGTTCCAGTAGCGAAAGATTTCAAACTCCTCCGAGTCAAGGTCAAACAAAAGAAATGACCCGGGGGGGACGCGGTAAATCCGGTCAAACATGCACCGGTTTCCGGGCACATATCGGTATTTGAAATAGGTGTGAAGCTTTTTGGTATTAATGGCGGGCTTTATATTCAATCCGGCAAACAGGGGTCTGATCTCAGAGGCGAAAGCAAATCCCTCGTCGCTTTTTGCATAATACAGGGGTTTGACACCGAACCTGTCCCTGAACAGGAGGACCCGCCTCCGGGCCGGATCATAAATGGCCCCCGCATACATGCCGTTTAGCGCATCGAGAAAAGCGGTGCCATCTTTCCTGTACAGATGCAGCGCTACCTCGATGTCGCCCCTGGATACAAAATCACAATCAGCTACCCGGGGACGCAACTCGATATAATTGTAAACCTGCCCGTTACAGACGATTGCACAACCATCCGCCTTGCTGCGTATCGGTTGCATTCCGGTTACGAGATCAAGGATGGCCAGCCGGCAAAGCCCCATCCCCACATATATGTTTTCAGCAGAAGTCTCGCAGGAAAAAACGGACTCCTTCTGCCCGTCCGGCCCCCTGTGAGACTGACGGTTTCCCATCAGGATCAATCGGTTTCGCAGTGTGGTTTCATCCAGTGACCTGGAGACTATTCCATATATTCCGCACATTCGTTCTTTTCCCTGGTACTCTGGTACGATCGATCAAGACATCCTGCACAGGTGAATCCCCGGAAACACTGCAAGGGAACCGCTAAAGTCAAGGTAAGATCTTATTATGCTGCACTATGGGTTTCGCAGTGTCAAGTTTTTCTATCGGATAACGAATGGAATATTAAATATTTTTAAGTTTTCAGGATTTTGACAATATGGTTTGTCTTATTATATTGGTATGAAAATATGACGAGTTCGGAAAAAGTCCAATATCTTCGTTGTGCGCAATCTCTCAGAATTTTTTGCACACTTAAGTACTCAGCATTCTTCGAAATTGCCCAAGCCTTGATCTTGAACTTTTACAAAGCTGCCTGGCCACAACACTTTACAAGGTTATCAAACATAAACAGCATAATTGAAAGGGGCAATGAAACCTCTCAAAGATCCCTTATCCGGTTTTTCGGCCAAAATGAAAATCGCGCCATCTGAAAATATAGGCAACAGTGACACGGGGACCGGGACAATAGAAAAAACCCGGAACAAAGAGGATGAACCGTGGCGGGATGCACTTTTATGTCGGCAATGCATGTCTTTCATTACCAGGGAATCGAGCCGTACCACCGTTAACGGGGCTCATGTGCACATGTTCGCCAATCCCCATGGAATCGTATTTGAGATCGGTTGTTTTCAAAATGCCGCTGGTTGCGCCAATTCAGGCCCGCCGTCCGGAGAGTTCTCCTGGTTTCCACCCAATTCGTGGCAAGCGGTAATATGTGCGTCTTGCCTGGCGCATATGGGATGGCGATTTTTATCACCCCGTCAAACGGTTTTTTTCGGCCTGATTCTCGACCGGTTGGTAAGCCCCGGGCCTTGAATGTATCCGGCGTGACTGATGGGTGACTGGCATAAACGGTAAGGCGACAACTTGTTTTTTTTTATTGACAATATACATATCATTCTGTTATTTAGAAAGGATTTTACTCAATAGAATCGACTTTCCAACTGCCGGCCTGAAAACCACCTGGAAAATCACTGTCTGCATGACCATTTTTACATTTATTAATGTGACGACTTCGTAGAAAGTCCAATATCTTTGTTATGCGCAATCTCTTATAGTCCTCGTACATTTAAGGACTATGCATCCTTCGGAATGACGCAGTCCTTGATCTTGAATTTTTACGAAGTCGTCACGTTTTGCTCGATAAAAACGGCTCCAAAGCATTCAAAATGCTGGAATAGCATTGAATAAAACCAGCTATAGATGGGGACCGAGTAGCACCTGGCCGGAAAGTTACGTGCAACGGTTAAAGGGGCGAACCCGCTATGACGGGATAACCAAATGAATATGCATTGTATTTAAAGAGCAAGATGTACCTGAAAAAAAGGCAAAGACTGATACAATGTATATTTCTAATTCAACTTTATTTAAGGTAGCTTGATCAATGGTATCTAATGAAATTATGAAAGTCCGAAACATTGGTATCAGTGCGCATATCGATTCGGGAAAAACAACCCTGACAGAACGCATACTGTTTCTCACAAAACGTATTCATCGAATCCATGAAGTCCGCGGGAAAGACGGCGTCGGCGCTACCATGGACTCCATGGATCTTGAAAGAGAGCGTGGTATCACCATTGCTTCTGCGGCAACATATTGCACGTGGAAAGAACACGAGGTCAATATTATCGATACCCCCGGTCACGTCGATTTCACAATCGAAGTCGAACGTGCATTGCGGGTGATGGACGGAAGCGTATTGGTCCTTTGCGGCGTGGGCGGTGTACAATCCCAATCCATCACCGTGGATCAGCAGATGAAGCGCTACAACGTCCCATGTATCGCGTTTATCAACAAATGCGACCGAAGCGGCGCCAATCCCGACCGGGTAATCGGGCAATTGCGGGAAAAACTGGGACACAACCCCGTCCCCCTGCAGATTCCGATCGGACTTGAATCCAAACATGAGGGCGTTGTCGACCTTGTAACCATGAAAGCGCTGTACTTTGAAGACGAGTTTGGCCAGGAGGTCACCGAGAAAGAAATTCCGGATCATCTTCTTGATGAAGCGCGCCGAAAACGGGAAGCAATGCTCGATGCAGCATCGGTGTTTTCAGACGAACTGACCGATGCCATTCTGGATGAAGGTGAAATCGATGTACAAATGGTCCGCCAGGCAATCCGGCAGGGATTGCTTCAGCATGGACTGACCCCTGTGCTTATGGGTTCGGCTTATAAAAACAAGGGCATTCAAGCCCTGCTCGATGGATTTTGCTATTATCTGCCGGCCCCGTCAGATATTGAAAACCATGCCCTCGACATAGAGGATGGCGAAGCCAAGGTCACTCTTAAGCCTGACGGCACCGCCCCTCTTGTGGCGCTTGCTTTTAAGCTCGAAGATACCACATATGGCCAGTTGACCTATATCCGGGTCTATCAGGGCCAACTGCTCAAGGGCGAAAACATGATCAATATCCGAACGGGTAAAAAGATCAAGGTAGGGCGGATTGTAAGAATGCACGCCAACAAAATGGAAGATGTCGACGTTATCAAATCGGGTTTTATCGGTGCGCTGTTTGGAATAGACTGCGCGTCCGGGGATACGTTTGTTGCTCCCGGCATCAATGTATCCATGTCGTCGATGTATGTTCCCGAACCCGTGATCTCCCTGTCAGTCAAACCGGTTGATCACAAATCCGAGACAAACATGTCCAAGGCGCTAAACCGCTTTGTCAAGGAAGACCCGACATTCACCACCCGTTATAACGATGAAACCGGTGAAACCCTGATTTCCGGAATGGGCGAATTGCACCTCGAAATATACATCGAGCGAATGCGCCGGGAATATAGTGTGGATATCGTCACAGGCGAACCCCGGGTTGCTTACCGCGAAACCATCACCCGAACCGCCAATTTCGATTACGTTCACAAAAAGCAAACAGGTGGCTCCGGACAGTTCGGGCGGGTGGCCGGGTACCTGGAACCTGTGCCGGATATCGAATTTGAATTTGAAAACAAGGTAACCGGCGGAAGCATCCCTACCCAGTTCATCAATGCATGCGAGAAAGGCTTTGCCGAATCGATGAACAAAGGGCCGTGGATGAAATTTCCGGTTAACGGAATCAAGGTGGTTTTAAATGACGGTGCCTCTCACTCGGTCGATTCTTCGGAAATGGCGTTTCAGGCAGCAGCCAGGGGTGCTTTCCAGCAGGCATACAATAAGGCCGGCCCGATTTTACTTGAACCTGTCATGAAGGTCGTTGTGGAAACGCCCGGCGAATTTTTCGGGTCCGTCATGGGCTCTTTGAACCAACGCCGCGGCTTGATCCTGGGATCACATGACGAGGGGGTCAGCTCTACTATTGAAGCACAGGTGCCCCTCGCGGAGATGTTCGGGTACGCAACCGTGCTGCGTTCAATGACACAAGGAAAAGCGCAGTTTACGATGGAATTTTCGACTTACAAGGAAGTTCCCAAATCCATCATCGAAGAAATTGCGAAAAAACTGCAATCCGAGTCATGATTCGGTCTTAACAAACTTCAGGCGAATCATCGATCATGATGATGGACAAAAAATCCGTTTTAATGGATAATGCGTTGAAACGCGGTTTTCATAAACTGCAAGCACCGTTACATAAAGGAGAGACATAGATGTTGAAAAATATATTTAACATACCCCGCGAAAAAGCTGATGAAAAATCAATAGATGTAATAAAACCGGGAAGTTTTGCCGCTATCCTTGCCCGGGCGGGTGTGGGAAAAACCGCTTTGCTGGTACAAATTGCCATCAACGCAATGCGCCAGGAAAAAAACGTTCTCCACATTTCGACTTCCGATCCGGTGGACAAAGTTGATCTGTGGTACAGGGAGATGCTCCAGCGGCTGAACCAGGACAATGATAAGGTGCAGATTGACAAAATGCGGGACCAGTTACTCCGCCATCGGTTCATAATGACCTTTGAAACAGAATCGTTCAGCATCGCTAAGCTCAAAAAAAGGGTGGACGAGCTTATTTCTCAGGAAATCTTCGTTCCCGCACAGATCATGATTGATGATTTTTCCTTTGAAACCGTTACTGACGAAGACCTGAGCGCCCTGAAGAAATTTGTTGAGGACAATTCCCTGATTTTCTGGTTCTCCATCCGAACCCACCGGGATGAAGCGGTCAATGAAAAGAAATTACCCACTCGCCTGGCGCATCTGACCCAGTGGTTCGACTTCATGATCCGACTCGATCCCGAAAGCGACCGGATCTATATTCGCCCGGTGGAGAACGGGGAGAGCAAGGACGATGAGACATCTCTGTTTCTTGACCCTTCAACACTGCTGATCCAGGAATTGCAACCATAACAGACAGACAATTTGTCCAACGCACCTGGTACAAACCTGAATAAGGTAACAAGCTGCTGAATCGTGATAACACTTGCAACGTATGCAATCCCTGAGACATTGCAAGGCATTCTCATCACGTTCAGCAGCTTTT
>SLIE01000064.1 GCA_007135795.1 Desulfobacterales bacterium | reverse complement strand
ATTGTAACATCGGTTTCCGTCAACCGGGATGTGGGGGAAGGTTGAGGATTATCGGGTAGAATGGATCTGGGGCGGATGTGTGAGTGCGAAGGATATCAGCTTCGCTGATCATGATGCCAGGCAGGAGCCTGGCGCTCCCAATGCAGTGCGTTCACGGGAGGCTGATGAGTTCAATCGAAGATTAAATATCACGCATGTCCCGCTGCAGGCAACGCCAGTCGAAAAATCGCCCCACTGCTGTCCGCTTTTTTTATCGACACTTCCCCCCCATGCCGGTGCATGATCTCTTTTACCGTGGAGAGGCCTAAACCAACGCCGTACCCCTCCTGCTTGGTTGTATAAAAAGGATCAAAAATACGGGGCAGGTCAACATCACCGATGCCCCGGCCGGTATCTTCGACATCGAGTAAAACACAGTCAGAGGCCGAATCATTTGCCGCGGTCAATTTCAAATGACCACCCCCGGGCATTGCATCGATCGCATTGAAGATGAGATTCAGCAAGCATTGCTGCAGCTGGTTGAAATCGCCCTTTACCTGCCACAGCCCTTGCGGAATATTGATCTGCAACCCGATTTTCTGAAGTTCGAGCTTATGGGCGCACAAAAGAACACACCGATCGATCAACGCGTCAACGGCTATTGTCTCAAATGAAGGCGGCGATTTCCGGGTGTAGGCCAGGAGGTTGCCGGTAATATGGGAACACCTTGAAATTTCCCGGTCCACGATCTCCAGGTAGCGTGAAAACTTTTCAAGCCGGGCCGGGTCCGGATTCCCCTTTTCAACCGTGTGTTTCATGAGCCGAACGTAATTGAGAATACCGGAAAGAGGATTGTTTATCTCATGGACCACACTTGCCGCAAGGCGCCCCAGGGAAACCATCTTGTCTTGCTGTAAAATCCGCACCTGGTCTTCCATGGCCCTTTCCAACCGGTAAAAATCCCTCAGATCCCGTATGAATAAAACCAGCCCTTCAAGATGCTCCTGCTCAAAAAGACGTGTCGCTGAAACCTGAACGGGAATACGTCGCTTCTTTGAATCAAACAAGGCTGTTTCAAAAAGAGACAGACAATTTTTCCCCCCAAGGTCATCACTGTCAAGCTCCTGCTCCATTCTTCTTATTTCATCTTTTGAAAACAGGTTGTCGATTCCTGTTTTCTGCAAAAGCTCATCTTTTGCAATACCCGTCAGATGCACCATGCTAGGGTTTGCCATCATGATCAACCCCTTGCTGTCGCATGCAACAATGGCATCCATGGAGTTTTCAATGAGATTGCGTTGAAAATTGATGCTTTTCAGCAACTCACGGGCAGTAATGGTCTTGTCCCGCTCAAGCAATGTCATATAATCTTTTAATTGTTTACGGGATGTGTAACGCTGGATGGCACGTTTCAATGCCAGGTGAAGCGCCTCGGCATTGAGCGGTTTTGTCACAAAATCGGATGCATCGAGTTGCAGTGCCCGGATAGCCAGTTCGATATCGGCAAAGGCGGTGATGATAATTACTTCTGTTTCAGGCCGTTCTTGTTTTACAATCTCCAGAACAGCCAATCCGTCCATGACCGGCATGCGAATATCGGTAATAACGATCTGGGGCTTTACTTCCCGCACCAATTGAATACCGGCACGACCGTCCGCGGCGGTATGTACGTTATACCCTTCGTCTTCAAGCGTAATCCCAACGACTTCACGGATATCGTTTTCGTCGTCGATCAGCACGATTGTCCACGTGGCAAAAGAATTCATCGAGTGCTCCGGATGATGGTGAACATTATCGATCCCTGGCTATCATCCTATAGTATATTAGAAATGCGAAATTGACAAACCGCTTTCAATCGTTAATTATATAGACAATACTGGTGAAAGCCATTTTTCGTCAATTGGAGGTAGTTGTGAATTCGGCGCAACAATGGTTAGCAACTTTACTATAAACTGATGGCCGCATATCCCATACCAAACATAAAGGAAAAAGTTTATGGACCACGCCCAATATGAAAAAATTCTCTCCAATGCCATAGATAAAGAAATCGAATCCCAGAAGTTTTACCAGGACGTTGCCACCCATATGGAAACCCGATTGCTTAAGGAAATGTTCCTCGGTTTTGTCAGAGAAGAAAAGCGGCACGAAAACATATTGCGAAAAATTTTATCAGCCGCACCGGAACGGCTTCCCTTCCGTGAAACACACGATTACAAGGTTGCGGAAACTCAAGCGGTTCCTGAAGTTTCTCCCAACATGAAACCGGCGGACGCCTTTGCCCTGGCCATGAAAAAAGAAGAAGAAGCCATGAACACATACATGGCTCTGGCAAACGGCTGCACAGATACGGAACAGAAAAACATTTTCCTTGAACTCGCGGCAATGGAGCGCGAACATAAATTTCAACTTGAAAAAGCTTTTGTAGAAACCGGTTATCCGGAAGCCTGGTAAAAAGGGAGGGCGGGTTTTCCAACCCGCCTGTGGTTTTAATTGGCGGACAGGAATGTCCGCCCTCCTGTAAATGTGGATCTCTGTGTTCTCTGTGGTATATCTTCCTTGCAGTTACAGTACGTCACTGGACATATCTTTGCCGGCTTACCCCTCTCCAAATGCGGTGTTTACAATATTCTGGGCATCTTCCTGAATTAATTTCAGGTGATCTTCTCCCTTGAAGCTTTCCGCATATATTTTATATATCTCTTCGGTCCCGGATGGGCGCGCGGCAAACCAGCCATTTTCCGATACAATTTTAATTCCGCCAATGGATGCCTGGTTGCCCGGTGCTTTTGTCAATTTCGCGATCACGGGTTCTCCGGCCAGGGAATCCGCCCGAATATGTTCCGGTGAAAAGTTCTTTAGAATATTTTTTTGATCACGGGTCGCAGGGGCGTCCATGCGCTCATAGACACACCTGCCAAACCGGTTTTCAAGCTCACTGTAAATTTCGGCGGGATCCTTGCCTGTTTTGGCAACAATCTCCGCTGAGAGCAAATTCATTATAATTCCGTCCTTGTCCGTGGACCATGCGCTTCCGTTTCTTCTCAAAAAAGATGCGCCGGCACTTTCCTCCCCCCCGAAACCGAACGTCGATTCCAGAAGACCATCCACGAACCATTTAAACCCGACCGGGACTTCGTGCAACGGCTGGTTCAGATGTCCGGCGATCCGGTCGATCATGGCCGTCGAGACCAGCGTCTTTCCGATCGCGGCATTTTTCGGCCAGTCGGGCCGGTTCTGAAAAAGATACCATATTGCCACGGACAAATAATGATTGGGGTTCAACAGGCCCGCACTGCGCGTTACAATACCGTGCCTGTCCGCATCCGGATCATTTCCAAAAGCGATATCGAACCTGTCCTTCAACGATATCAATCCCTGCATGGCATAAGAGGATGAACAATCCATGCGAATCTTACCGTCCTTGTCCACGCTCATGAAACCAAACGCGGGATCCACTGTTTTGTTGACCATTTCAATGGATATGCCGTATTTTCGGGCAATGGGCTCCCAGAAACCAACTGCTGACCCTCCCATGGGATCCACGCCCAGCTTGAGCCCGGCGGAAGCGATCGCGGCCATGTCCACAACATTATCAAGATCGTTTACATACGCCTCGATGTAATCATATTCATGCGTGGTTCCCGCTTTCAAAGCCCTTTCAAACGGTATGCGGCGAACCGTATCCATCGGGTTCAACAATATTTCATTGGCTCGTTTTGCAATGAGATCGGTGACATCCGAACCGGCTGGTCCACCGTGGGGCGGATTGTATTTGAACCCCCCATCCTCCGGGGGATTGTGAGACGGGGTAATGACCACCCCGTCCGCAAGCCCTTTCCGAGCCCCTTGCGTCCTGCCGTGATTCCAGGTTAAAATGGCATGGGAGATCACGGGGGTCGGTGTGTATCCACGACCCTTCTGAATATAAACATTTACACCAGCCGCCGCAAAAACCTCTAAAGCCGTGGCCATGGCCGGTTCGGATAACCCGTGGGTATCCATCCCCAGAAAAAGCGGACCGTCAATATGGTTATTTGCCCGGTATTCGCATATGGCGGTGGAAATGGCTATGACGTGATTTTCATTAAAGCTGCCTTCAAACGATGTTCCCCGATGACCGGACGTCCCGAATGCTACCTGTTCCGCTGGGTTTTCCGGATCTGGCTGTCTGTAGTAATAAGCGGCCACGAGCCTCGGTATGTTGACGAGTTTCTCGGGTGGCGCTTTTTTTCCGGCCATTTCATGCACAGTCATTTATATCCCCTTAATTACTTGATTAGCAAAGTGGTTCAAAGTGGTCCCATCTCAAGGCCTGGATTTTTTTATTATTTGCCGATAAACTTCTTCATATCGCTTTCCGGCCAAAAGACATAGAACAATTGCCGTCATTCTAAAAACAAATGCAACTGAATGCGATCAACCACGCTTCCGGCGAAACCATATTTTTTCGATCTCCACCAGGACAAACAGCAAGATCCCGTAGCTCAGTATTGTTATCCACGTATCCAAGGGCACGCCTTCGGTTCCGAAGATATACTGCATTGGCGGGAAATAAGTAAAGCTCAACTGAAGCACTGCCAGAACAGCAATTGAAATCAAGACCGCCCGGCTGCCGATGAACCCCGAAAGGGTCCATGACGGTTCATACATAAACCGGTTGTTAATCAGGTAAAAAACCTGCCCGACCACCAGGGTGTTAATGGCCACGGTCGAGGCCAACGCCTGGGATGCACCGGTTCCGAGCATGTATCCGTAATGCAGGAGCGTCCCTGTAACAAGCAACACCCCGACAAACAGGATCCGCCACAGCATAAAGCCGGTAACGATATTTTCATCGGACGATCTTGGCGGGCGCTGCATGATATCCGGTTCGGACGGTTCAAAAGCGGTCGACAAAGCAAGGGTGACCGCCGTTACCATGTTGATCCACAGAATCTGGGGCGGTGATATGGGGAGAGAAAAATGACCGGTGGCATCCATCAATCCCAGCCCAAGGACAATGGAGACGATTACGACAAGCGCCTGGCCGCTGTTTGTAACCAGCAGAAAGAGTATGGCCTTTTTAATATTGTCGTAAATGGTCCGCCCTTCTTCCACCGCGTTGGCGATGGTCGCGAAGTTATCATCCGCCAGGACCATGTCCGAGGCTTCCTTGGACGCCTCGGTCCCGGTTCTGCCCATGGAGACCCCCACGTCCGCCCGTTTCAGGGCCGGTGCATCGTTTACCCCGTCCCCGGTCATGGCGACGATATGATTGGCCGCCTGCATCCCCTTGACGAGCCGCAATTTCTGCTCGGGGCTTGTTCTTGCATAAACATCGACGTTGGGCGTTTTTTCAGCAAGCTCTTCATCGCTCATTTTTTCCAGGTCAGTGCCCGTCAGAAATGTTTCACCATCTCCGATTCCCAGTTTATCAGCAATGGACACGGCGGTCAGACCGTGATCCCCGGTGATCATTTTCACCTTTATGCCTGCGGTCTGACATTCCGCCACGGACACGCATTCTCCAATAAGTTTGGCAGCGGCTTCAATGGCTTCTTCCCGGGGCGGATCAATAATGCCATACAGACCAAGGAGGGTAAACCCGTCTTCAATATCGTCAGAATCAAGATCTCCTTTATTCCCATCGACATTTTTAACCGCGATCGCCAGAAGCCGCTGTCCCTTGGAAGCCATGGTTTCACCGGCTTTCTGCCAGAACTCCTGGTCCAGATCCCCGGTATCCTCCCCATCGGCCGTACGCTGGTTAACACACCGATCCATAATTCTTTCCGGCGCACCCTTTAATAGAATGAACCGGTTCTCGTTCTCATCACGGTTCAGTGTTGCCATCAACTTGATTTCAGAACTGAAGGGGATTACATCAATGCGTGGAATGTTTTTATTCTCCGCTTCCGGGTCAATGCCCGCTTTCATGGCCGCAGTGATCAAAGCGCCTTCGGTCGGCGTGCCCTGAAGCTTCCACTGATCGTCTTTCTCGAAGACTTCGGCATCATTACATAACAGGCCGAACCGCAATACTTCCATCAACATGGGATAATCT
>SLIE01000026.1 GCA_007135795.1 Desulfobacterales bacterium | reverse complement strand
ATGGCATCTTTTAAATCGTCATGTTCCAATAACGATGCCACCTACCTTCCTGCAATGTCAGCTTTTTCCGCAGCTGTCCGTACAGGTGCTCCGACAGACCCCGGCCACCTGGTTCCCCGCGTGGAAAAAGGGAGCGCCTGCAAGCGGCTCAACCTGTTTTTGAGATGGATGATACGAAATGACGACGTCGACCCCGGCGGGTGGGACACCCTTTGCCCATCCAAGCTTATCGTTCCTTTAGATGTTCACATGCATCAAATAAGCCTTGAACTGGGGCTTACCAAACGAAAACAGGCCAACATGAGAACTGCACTTGAAATTACCCATGTATTTTCCGAAATTTCTCCGGCAGACCCCGTGCGCTATGATTTTGTTCTAACCCGGCGGGGAATTCGAAAAGATAACGATTTTTATTCTTTCAACTGAACGCGACCTGACGTCACACTTGTTTTTGCTTGACTCCGGTAAAACGGATTGGTAGTTTGATCACCTTATCTGTCAATGGGGATGTAGCTCAGATGGGAGAGCGCGGCGTTCGCAATGCCGAGGTCAGGGGTTCGATCCCCCTCATCTCCACCACCCACCCAGTAAATCAATTATTTATAAGCATGTTTAAACCGGTACCATCAAACAAGTGACCCCGATCGATGTGTCAATCTCTTCGATCACTGTTTCGCTTGGACCCTTGGTTCCCTGCTGCTTTCTTCCAATAATTTGTTGACACGGTAATTATTCCTGATGTACTCTGTTATGAAATAAGATCACGTTTAATAACATAAAACAATGTTCACAAATTCTTTTCATGAAGTACGACAGTAAATTGAGCTGTGAATTTCGCGCTCCGAATAGACCATAACGCCGGTCAGGTCGGGATGACATTAATGGAAAAAGGAGGTAGCAATGGCAATCGGTTCGGTTTGCAAGCATCTGCTGAGTCCAGTCAATTTTCTTTACCGAAGTGCAATGGTTTTTCCGGATAAAATTGCCGTCATCAATGGGTCGAAACGATATACATATGCACAGTTCCAGGAAAGGGTGTTCCGGTTTGCCAATGGACTTCTCAAAAGCGGCATCGGCAAGGGGGATAAAGTCGCTTTCATTTGCCCCAATATTCCGCCAATGCTCGAAGCCCATTACGCCGTTCCCATGATCGGCGCCAATCTGGTGGCCATCAATATTCGTCTCTCCCCCGGAGAAATTGAATACATCATCAACCATTCGGACGCAAAAGCACTCTTTGTCGATAATGAGTTTGCCCATTCAGTTTCGCCGGTCCTCGATAAACTGAAAAACATCAAGATGGTGGTCAATATCTGCGACGCCAGTGACGAAAAGCCTTTGGACGGGACCGATTATGAATCGTTTCTCGCATCGAGCACGCCCGATCGGGTAGAAAACGCCATCGAGGACGAGTACGATATCGCGACGATCAACTACACATCCGGAACAACGGGCCGGCCAAAGGGGGTCATGTATCATCACAGGGGTGCCTACCTCAATGCAATCGGTGAGCAGTTGGAATTCCACACCGACAATAATTCCGTATACCTGTGGACACTGCCCATGTTTCACTGCAATGGCTGGTGTTTCACCTGGGGGATTACGGCCCTCGGCGCAACCCATGTGTGCCTGAGAAAAGTGGTTCCGGAAGAGATCTACAATATCATCAAAACCGAAGGGATCACCCACCTTTGCGCCGCACCCACAATTCTCATCGGCATGTCGGCCTATGCCATCGAAAATCATATCAAGCTCGAAAAACGGCTTGAAATCATGACGGCCGGTGCCCCTCCGGCCCCGGCAGTGATCCAGAACATGGAAAGCGTCGGCGCCAACATCACCCAGACCTATGGCCTGACGGAAGTTTTCGGGCCCCATAGTGTATGTCAGTGGCAAACGGCGTGGGATCATTTAACCCCGCAGGAAAAGGCCACTTACAAGGCGCGCCAGGGAGTCCCGTTCATAATTGCCGAGCACATGGATGTGGTCGACCCGGAAACCATGGTGCCGGTGCCCCGCGATGGAAAAACCATGGGTGAAATTGTCATGCGCGGCAATAACGTCATGCTGGGGTACTACAAAGACCCCGAGGCCACCGAGGAAGCGTTCAAAGGCGGATGGTTCCACAGCGGTGATCTCGCGGTCATGCACCCGGACAATTATGTCCAGATCATGGATCGTAAAAAGGATGTCATTATCAGCGGTGGCGAAAACATCTCCACCGTCGAAGTGGAAAATGTATTGTACAACCACCCGGATGTTCTGGAAGTGGCAGTGATTCCGATTCCCGACGAAAAATGGGGGGAAGTGCCGAAGGCTTTTGTGGTACCAAGGCCGGGTTCGAATCCTGATGCAGCGTCGCTGATTGAATTCTGCAAAGCTCACCTGGCACGGTTTAAAGCGCCAAAGGCGATTGAATTCGGAGAATTACCCAAGACAGCCACCGGTAAAATACAAAAATACAAATTACGCGAAAAAGAATGGAAGGGACGTGATCGCATGGTCCACTAAGGCGTCAGTCAGCCTGGTACACTAAATCACAGACAGTCTGTTAAATGTAAAAGCCCCGGAAAGTTGTTCCTCCGGGGCTTTATTGTTCATATCGTCCCGTAAATATCCGTTAATATCCGGGAGAAGCCGTCTGATCGCGACTTTTTATTGGCGCGTTAGAATATTAATAGCCGCGAGGGTGGCCGCAATTCTGGCATTGCTGATGCTCAAATCATTTTCCATGATCCTCAAGGTGGCCACAGGCGCGGCAAAGCTTATAAAAAGAATCTGGATAATGGCAAATACCCCGATTCCCGGAAGTCCAAAAAGGACCAGAACAGGCGCAAATCCCCTTGCTACAAAGGACAAGATATTTTTTGCATCCAGCACCTTCATTATTCCGAGCATGATCACCATGATCGGGAGAATCGTATACAAAGAAAGATCGATACCCTTTTGTCCCGCGTCCAGAACCATGCCAATAATTGTTTCCAAAAAATACCGCCTTATGAATAATATTGACGACTTCATAAAAAGTTTTTCATGGTGACGCCCCCCCGCACAGCTTCCCCCATGGGAGCGCCAGGCTCTTGCCTGGCATGCCTTTAACCGGGCAAAGTCCGCTATTCCCAGGCAATCTCACACACTATGCATGTAACATACCCGGCATGGATTGTTCCCAAAAACCAACCCCCTCACCGGGCTATCGTCGGGGTCTTATGCCAAGCCCGAGCCTGGGGCGTAGTAGTGTATTGCAGGTTTACTTGCCCATTACTGCCGCGCATGTTGGCTTGAGCGAGTAGATTGGTGTGAGCGATAGCGAAGCCCAACACCCACACGCATATAAGTTGTACTTCCAAAGCGCATTTTTGATTTCGGTTGTCTTAACTTCAATTATCCATGATCGGCTTTTTAATCGGATAAAACCTATTTGTTGGCCTTCGCTTTGCTCAGCGCCAACCTACGATTGATAATTGTGGTACGCTTTTTTCATGTGTGATAGCTGTACATCTTATATATTGCTGTGCCACCGCGGTATACGGTCTTCCCCGTTCCTTGGGCATTTGTTACAGGTATAATTTGAGCGGGGTAGGGTGAAACCTCGGTACATTTATATCGAATAGTACCAGAAAATGCAACGACGACGGATATGCGTGTGTGCCCCAGGCGGTTGCAGCGATTCCGGGTGCACCATGGCGTCGCGGATCAGTTGTGGATCTGGTGGGGAATACGAATAGCATACGAATTGTTGTGGAATGTTATCCGGATGGTTTGTAAAATGTCACTGTGATCTTGATTTCTAAATGTCCCTCTGATTGAATTTCTTTGGCCCCGATACCTATCGATTCCGATAGATATAAAAGTTGCTTTAATGTGGGTCAATGACCTATATTAAAATCTGAAGAGCGTTTTTATGGTAGCTCAGGAGACCATGTGACACTTGCTGATAATATACGGAATGCTTGTAAGGCAAAAGGATGGCCTCATCAAGCAGCATATGAAGAAAGTATCGTCGGCAGGAAAACTGTCTGATATAGGAGACCAAACCCATGCAAACAGAAACCACAAAAAAAAAGGCCCTCAAGTTGCTGGACAAGCTGCCGGATTCGGCTAGTTGGGAGGATCTGATGTACCAGATTTATGTTAGACAGGCTATTGAAGCCGGTCTCAGAGATAGTGACGAGGGACGTACGGTGGATGTCAAGGAAGTGCGTAAACGATTTGAGCTATAGCTCATGATAATTCAATGGACGGATAATGCCGTAGAGCATTTGGTCAACATCTATGAATACACTGTGCTTTGAACTCGTCCATCTATGGCAAGCAGATAGTGGACAAGATCACGCACAGATCTGCACAAATTGCTGCACAGCCTCTATCAGGCCGCAAGGTGCCGGAATATGACGCCGAGGATGTGCGTGAATTGATTGTGCGACCGTACCGTATCATTTATCGGATAAAGCAGGACCAAATTGATGTGTTGGCCGTCATTCACGGCGCACGTTTGCTGTCTGATGAGATTCAGGACAGCGACTCGGATCCACTGTAAAGCAACGGCTGAAGCCGGATTCCAAGGATTCCGGGGGCCATGCGTACCAAATCCTTTCCATGCCTGCCCATGGCAATAGGTTACGTTGACGCGAAATAACAAGAAGCGTACGTCCTTAGGGTATATTTTCTTGACCTGGTCATGGTGCGCCCATGATGCGATAGATTGTAGATTATTATAATAGGGAGTATGTTTAACATGGGCGGATGCAATCCGCCCATACAGGGTGCGCCGGATATGATGGGGGGTGATCATTTTCTGTTATTATGGAAAGTGGGGCCTGTCACGATACCCGTACCTCTTTATTCGGTAACCAGTTCATCGTCTTCCTCGGTAATTTCAACAATAGAAATGCTGGATGGACGCCTTTCAAACATTTCCAGTGAATAACGGTTTGCCTCTTCCAGGGCATTTGCAAACATGATCTGTTCTTCGGCTTTTACCTTATCTCCCCTCTGATACAAAATCCGGGCCAGGCGTATGCGGGCAATTGATGATGGATCCCCGTTCTGCCTGAATTCACGTAAGGCCGAATTGAAATTTTCATTTTCGACATACGCAAGCGCAAGATTGCTGCGATAGAGCGTATTCCCTTTTTCCAGGGCAATCGCGTTGATAAAGTGCAAGATGGCGATATCGATTTCATCACGGAGCAAATGGGAATACCCCAGGTTGTTTAAGATGTCCGCGCGCTTCGAATCACTTTCCAGTGCCGTCGTATAAGCATGAATGGCCTTGCCGTGTTCTCCTTTGAAATCGAAAGAAATCCCCATGGCGTTTAGTGCATCGGCGTTCCCGGGGTCACGGGAGATAACGGATTTGAATTCCTGTATTGCCAGCGAATGCTTGTCGTGGTCCTGAAAGTAGCGTCCCCGGCGGTAATAATGTTCCGCGCTTTCATAAGGCCGTATTTGGGAAAGACTGTGATAGATCTCTTGCTCGCTGAGGATGCCTTGCGCCTGTGCACGCGAGGAAGCATGCCCGGAACTTCCGGCACCTGCCAGCGGATGACGATTTGAGCATCCGGATGAAAAAATCAGGAGGCAGAGTCCGATCACAACAATCAGTATCAAGTTGCCGGCCGTTTGTTTGCGGTTCATCGTTATTCCTCCGAATTGAGACGTTAGTATTAACTATTGATTTATTCTCCAAGGGGAAAAAACCCAAAGTACCTTCATCCACCAGAGTTAATACAAAATGACTAACGTCGCTTGTTGTAAATATAGAAATGACACGTTCTTCTGAATGACCCACGCTACTTTTTGGATAAACAAAGCGGAGCTGTCCAAGTCCCTCTTTGGTTTGAACTGTACCTTTTGTGGCAGTCCCGTCGCAATTGCAACCATGGATCGAGCCACCTAAAAGACTGGCACCCACCACACATTCAAGTCCACTTTCATCACTTTCATATGCTTTCGTAACAAAAAGTCTTGATCCGCCATCTGAAATTGGTTCATTAACAAAGCGACTTTTATTCTGCTTTCTTGCATTTT
>SLIE01000465.1 GCA_007135795.1 Desulfobacterales bacterium | reverse complement strand
ATATACAAGCGCACAAATGGCTCAGTCTCGCTGCAATGAGAGGTTTGTCGAAAGCAGTAGCGCTTCGGGACGATTTGGAACAAAAGATGACGGCCACCCAAATTGACGAGGCGCAAAAACTTGCCCGGGAATGGATGACGAAACATGCGAAATAGGTGTTGCCTATAACATAAAAATCTGTACGCACTATCGATCCCGGCTGTCTTGGCAGAACTGCTTTAATGAGAGCTTTAACAGTGTTTTTCATGACTGATGCCTTGATCGCCGGTTTTTTTTATACTTGCAGAAGCAAGGCGGAATAGTCCGCACTTCATCTCGAGCAATTTTCATTTACTAACAACTACGCTTAAGTCCTCCGAATTTTCTGCACATCTATCCCGAAATTCTAACCACCCTATAAAAAGTTAATCGAGCGATTTGATATTCACCCCCTCCCGTATTATTCTTTTCTATAGTCAAACAAATCAATTTACTCGCAGGATTGCGAAGACCAACCGGTAGTAATACGATTAATTTAACCGGAATAGCCCTTTTGGATTTTCGTTGCGGATCCTCGAAACTCAATCCAAGAACTCAATAACAAGATGGCGTCGTAAAAACCTCATCGACACCCACGATTTAATTTTTCTTAAAATATTGTACCTGCGCAGCCATTAACTCCGGTTAGGATTTTTGCCGATGACACCAGGTATTCATCGTTACCGCTTTTGGTTTCGTCTTATTTTTAAGAGGAGGACCTATGAAGTTGTGGCAATATTTTTGGGCTGCGGCTTTGATTAGTCTGCTTACTGCGAGCGCATCAGCCTCGACCATAACCGGCAGATCAAGTACGATGCTGGAGTGGTACGACGACCCTGACGGCAACAGAGCTTATCCCGCCTACCAGTATCTCCTGTTGAACGCCCGCGACATCCAGGATTCGGGGGTGAATTTCCGTTTCTTCGGCAGATTGGGAACCGATCTCAATAACCGGGTGGACGCGGACAGTCGCCTCTTCTACGCATATGCGGAAAAACGGGGCATAAACGACATGTTTAACGTCAAACTGGGTCGTCACCTGGTTTTCACCACGGCCGGTTCAGCCCTTATGGATGGCCTCACCCTGGACTATAACGCTGGCGGGCCCTACACCGCCTCGATATTTGGCGGAGGTGACGTCAGGTATTACGAAAGTTACCACAGAAATGACCTCGTGGCCGGCGGCAAGGTAGCGGGCTGGATTCTGGCGGATAACAACCTGAAACTAGGCCTTTCCTTCATCCAAAAGTGGGAGGCCAACGCCACAACTCATCAATTGATCGGTTTGGACGCTTTCTACGACCACGGTATTTACTTCGAGGCATACGGCGAATACCAGTTCAACTATCTCTCCGACACCATGAGTTACCTTCTGGCGGGTGTGAACTATCACCGAAACCCTGACTGGCAGGTTCGGGTTGAATACCTCTACTCCAAGCCGGTATTTTCCGCCACATCCATCTACTCCGTCTTTGCCGTTGCCGAGTACCAGGAAATCATGGGGCAGCTCAACTATCGCCTCGGCACCGGCATGTTTGCCTTTGGGCGCTTCACCCACGAAATATACGAGGAAGTCGCCAACGCCAACGTGATGGAAGCCGGTGTCGAGAAAATTCGTACTGATCAGTTCTCCGGATCTTTCTCGGGTGTTTTGCGGGTCCATGATGAAGGTCAGGACCTGTACGGTATCCGTGCCCGGGTCGCTTACCTGTTGAGCCATCGCTTCCAGGTTGGTGGCGGCGCCAGCATCGACGTTCTGGAACGACGCCTGGTGGTCTTTGACGGCCAGGAAACCTCGATTGAAGGCCGTTACGAAGAAACCACCCACCGGATCTGGATTGACGCAACCACGTATTTCACCCGACGAACCTCCCTGGAAGCCCGTATCTCAAGAATCGAAAGCGATCGCTGGAACGAGTATTACTATGGCAACGTTCGCTTTAATTACCATTTTTAGGTACAAGGAGCAAACTCGATGAACCGACAGAATTGCATCACAGTCATTTTGATTGCCTGTATTCTGCTGGCGGGACTGTCAATTGCCGTTGCACAGTTCACCACCATTATGTTCAACCACGACCTGCACCCCGAGTATATGGGCTTTGAGTGTGAGGTCTGCCATGGTGACAACTTGCAGCAGATCACACCGGAACCGGATACCTGCCTCGTCTGTCATCTTCAGGAATTCATCGACGATGTCACCTATCCCGGCAAAAAAACCCACGGTCCCGCCTGGGCCCTGAACCATGGCACCTATGTCAAAAGCGATGTCCGGCATTGCATGGATTGTCACCAGGAATACACTGATCAGGCAAAGCAGAATCGGAACCCGCGAACGACCACCTGTTATCAGTGTCACACCCCCACACGTAAAGACAGTGAGTTCGGTCCTTTCGGTGACAACATCCATAACGTGCATACTTCGGACTTTTACGTAACGCACCCCCTGGCCGCCCGCACCGACCCGCGCCTGTGTGTCACCTGCCATACTGAGGAGCGTTTCTGCAGTGACTGCCACAACGACTTTAACCGCAATGAACTGGTCCTGTATTCTCACCGTCGTGCCTGGAGCGATCTTGCCGTGATATTCGATCGTGACACCGCGCAAATACATGAAGCATTTGATGAAACCCAGTGCCAATCCTGCCACCGGGATGAAAACAATTCCATTGTGATTCCCACTGACCGCTGGTCCCGCGATCACGGCATTGAAGCCCGCAAAAACCTGACCACCTGCCAGGCCTGTCACCCCACGGGAGATGTCTGCATCAAGTGCCACAGCGCCCGTACCGGCTTGGGTGTCAACCCCCATCCCAAAGGATGGAGCGGCATGAGCAACCGCCTGGACAGCGCCAGCAAAGGCAGAACCTGCGCTAAATGCCACTGATTCGGCAAATCGGACGCCATATCAGTTTTTAGTATGCAATAAGGAGAGGCGACATGAAATACACGAAAGTCTTTATGTCTGCAATAGTGATTGCCCTAGCCGTCCTGACCGGTTGCGGCAGTGATTCCGGTAGAAGCGTCGGCACCGTCCCCGGCGAACCCGAGGTCGACCCCGGGTATATTGGTGACATCAATTGCCTCAGTTGCCATGAGGATCAGAAGCGTGAGTGGCTGAAAGCCCACGGCAATCTGGATGTGGAGACACTGACTTTCAATCCCAGCTATCCATTGCCCGATGCGTCCTGCGAAGCCTGTCACGATCGCTGGAGTCTGACCGATCCGGATCGCGAGGGCCGGGGGTGGACCCTGACCGGCGATCACGGCCCGGTTCGCCCGATAGTAAGCTGTGAAGCATGCCACGGTGCCGGCGGATTCCACTTCGGCATGGGCCCACTTCCCCAGCCCATTCCAGGGGTGGATACCTGTGTCAGCTGTCATGACGAAGATGTGCCCGACGACGACATTCACCGTTCCACCCATATCGCTGAGAATTACTTTGAAAGCAAACACGCCCGAAATCCTTCGATGGAAGGTCGTGAAACGATAAATGTCCACTGTGCCATGTGCCATACCAATGAAGGGTTTATTCAATATTCAAGCGCTCATAACTTTGACGGAAATGCGCAACGCAGTGACCCCGGTTATGCCGAGCTGCGGGAGTTCGCAGCCGATCGTCCGGCATACAGCGCCGATGAGGTCAGCCCTATCAGTTGCCGGACTTGTCACAGGCCCCACAGCGGTGAGTTACGAGCACCCGTAACCGAGGATATTGTGAGCGGAGAAGTGATCTACAGCCGCGAATTCAACACCTGCACCAGCTGTCACCAAGTCTTTGTTGACTACGATCCCGAGGCGACGATACCGTATTTCCTGAACCCCGACATTTATGGCGGTGAAGTCGGATTCGATTGGGACGATCCCGCCAACACCGGCCGGCTCGAATATCACCACCCGGTCGCCAACCCGTTTGGCAGTATGTCTGCCATTATCTCCAACTCCCATTTTGCAGGGTGGTTCCCCTGGATGAACGCGGACGGCAGCATAAGCCAAGAGTTTATCACGGGCTATTACCTTGGCGGGGACGGGCTTGACCCAGGAGCACCGAATTCCTGCACTGTATGCCATGATCCCCATTCGGCTGCAATGGGGTGGATTGATTGATACCGGCCATTTACATCGAGACGTCTCCAGCCGGGGCTCAATTCTCGGCAACTATCATCAATTCAGAGAGAGGCGTATAACTACTGATTTAATGATTAACCGCACAATAACCAGAGTGCCCCGGTAAGGAGGTAGTGGATGAAAAAGAAAAGTCATTTTCTCGGATTACTTGCTGTTTGTCTGTTGGGAGGTCTGCTGATTCAATTCGGGTGCGAGGGGGACAGGGGGCGAACAGGCCCGCCGGGGCCTCCCGGCCCAGGGCCCGAAGCCCTTGCAAGAGGCGTCGATTCCCCGAATTCATCGCTTTGCTATTCCTGCCATCAGCATGACAATGTGGGCATTTTGTCGAATGTCAGCCTCCGGGCACACATGGACAATATGGGTGGGGAAATGTTCGGCGGGAGCGCACATGGCGAGGAACCCCCGGAAGGGTGCGTTGCCTGCCACGGCGGTTTCAGGCCGGGCGGTGGTCGTCCCGACGGGCTGAATGATGAATTGCATGCCGGATTCCAACACCAGCAAGACAGAACTCCAAGTATCTGGGGGTCAAGGGTCGATGAGGTTGAGGTTTCCTCAGGTATTGTCGCGGTAACTTTTGTGATTGAAGATGCCAGGGCCGAAGATGCCCCGGATGAGGTGAACATTGAGTTGACCCTTGCCAAGGAAGTGTCGGAAGGGTCCTGGATGAGCATGCTGCAAAGGACCCGTGAACGGGGCCTGCAGACCGACCCCTTGTACGGAGACGGCGTCAAGGTCATTCGGGGCGGAAACCTTCGGCTTGAAGATGATGATATCCTGACCGGCGGCGTTGCCGTCGATGATGGCATGCAATTTACCACCGAGTTTATGGCCGCGCCCCGTGATTACGGAAACGACACCAGCACCCTGCAGTCCATTGATTTCAGCGGCGGTGCGGTCTGGCGACGGGCCGATGACATCGCCGCATCAACGTATGACGACAATGCCGCTTACCAGACATGGGTACAGGGCATAATCAATGAAATAAACGAAATCGGGACATGGGAGGCCGGCACTTACCGCGTTTCGATTACCGGACGGGACCGTCCGTCCGGGTATGTCCGTTTTGCCGCGGTGGCTGATTTTGAGTTGACCGGATCAGGAGCCAACGCAACGGTTGTTACAGGCTCGCTCTCCGAACCCCGGCCCACCAACCAGATCATGCAGGCATCGTGCAACACCTGCCACGGTGAGCGCCTCAGCTTCCCCCGCAACCAGGTGCACGGCCAGCAGCGACCGGCTGTCAGCACGTGCTTCAACTGCCACAATGACTATACCTGGGATTCCCGCAATTCCGTTGCCGAGATAGATGGCTGGGCCAGCCTCGACATGAATACCATGATCCATAGCATCCACTCCGGTATAGACGGATACGTGGCTGATGCCTACCTTTACGAAGACGTGTCGTTCCCGGACTGGACCTTGGCCGGTACCAGCAATTGCACCTCCTGCCATGTCGGCGAAATTCCGGCAAGAGGGATGAGCTGGAACCGCCGTGACGGTGGTGTCGCGTCAACGTGTGCCACCTGTCATGGTGAAGGCGGTTATGCGTTTGACACCGCCGTTACGGAAGACCATGGCGCTGTTCGCGGCTATAACTGCTCCGAATGTCATGGCCCGGATGGTACAGTTGCTGATTTCAACCAGGCAGCCGATGGTTATCATGGGGTAAGTGCACGCCTGGAAGCACTGCGCGCCCAGCGCGAGGATTTCTCCTTTGAACTGATTGGCTTGGAAGACGCAGTTTACAATGCCACCCCCGTGGTTCGATGGCAGGTGCTCGATGCCGCAGGCGATCCCATCACACTAACCGATGAAATAATCGATGGCGGCCCACGCCTCCATATCGGCTGGGGTTATGGCGATGACTGGACCAACGAGGGTTCTGGTGAAAAAAGCGCCT
>SLIE01000120.1 GCA_007135795.1 Desulfobacterales bacterium | reverse complement strand
ACTTTTCCCGATAGCCCAATGGCATCTTCAATCTGAACCGATATACTTTATGATAGAAATACTCCAATCGAGGAACGTGTCACGCAACCAGCGAGAAATAAAAAAAGCTAAATTCATAATCGGGATATGAATCTATTTCTTCTAAAAACTTACCGGAAAAAACTGATAGATGATCGATCCTTAACCGATACTTTAAGTTTTCAGTTAAAAGGTCGGGTTGAACGCTATATTCGCATTTTTTTCTCCACAATTACGGAAGCCATTTTATTGTGTGCGGTGGTTTATCTCCTTTGCGTCGGCTTATTGTACCTGAGTTACATAATGTGGACAATTTATCAGCAAACCATCGTCGGGCAGAATTTTCTAATCATCTTCCCCGAAAAAGCCTTAGCCATAAACGAGGTTATGAATCAGAATTACTGGGTATTTTCTAAAGATATGACATTAACGGCATTTCTGGTATCCATTGGCATCAGTGCCGCCTGCTGGTTTTTACATATTGGGCCGTATTTTTATCTTTCATTGGGGTTTTTTTCGAAATTATTTTTCTGGGGAACAACCATGACAATAATGGTTGCATATATTATCTGCCGCACACTCGGTTTTTCAAGCCTGGAACTGATCGTCATCGTCTGCGCCATACCGACGATGGCAATGTTTATGAGTTGCTTCAGCTATACCGAAAGACTGACGCCTGATTTGATGGAGGTTCTTATGATCACCAAAAAGTTGGTATATCGTCAATCCCCTCGTAAATCCTAAATAGTGCCCGAACGAAAACCAGGATTTATCGTCAAGGTCTAAGGACGGCGAAAATTTTAATCACAGGAATACTGAGCGTATTTTAAGGATTAAAATTTGAGCCGGACGCAGAGATTGGCGAAAAAGACGGTTTTCGTTCAGGCACTAAATAAACAGAACCATTGTCAGGCTCAAACGGTAAAAGCACACCCCACAGGGGTTTTTATATTTTTACCATCTATTTCACGCTCAGTAAATCAAGCGTACAATTCCTCAAACCGTTTGACGATGGCACCGTATGCTTCATGAATCATCTTCCTGTCAAATTCCAGGAATTCAGACAGCATGGCCTGATCTTCGTTGTCCGTAAAGTAAGCCCGGGACGCCGGGAAAAAAACCTTGTCCTCTTTTTCAATGTGCTTTGGGTAAAATTCAGTCAGTGTCCGAAGTTTGCTTCCAATCTCTGACAGTGCTGAATTATCCCCATTGCGATAACGCTCGTTTGCTTCAACAAGGGACTTGGTGGTTTGTCGGCCAAAAACATGTTCTTCAATTAATTCATTCATGATTCGTTCGTTTTCATCCGACATTGACCGCTCACGCAGATTCCGGAAAAGGATATCCTCCTCTTTGCCATGATGGGTGCGGTCGGCATAAACCCGGATGAATTCAACCACATTATCGACGAATACAGGGTCGACCTTCTGCGTTGTCTCAATTTTCGCCAGTGCATTTTTGATCACCCCGATCATGCGATCAATCAGACGATGCTCGATCATTAACAGTCCACGTGCCTGCATTTTGTTTTCCTCAATTCTGATTTGTTATTTAGTGCCCGCATAACAATCATGGGTTTCGCAAAAATCTCTTGCCATAAATTACGAAATCGAAAATCACCCTTCCACAATAAATGAATATAATCTGTTAAATGAAGGAAAGCCAATATGCATTTGCAGCGCCGGACGCCGTAAAGAGCTTTGATATAACTGCTCATCCGAATTCATCAGGCTTCATTCCGATTCTTGTCTGCCGGAACACTCTTGAACAATGTCGCGAGTCCCGCGCTGAGCAGAGGCGTGATCGCAAGAATCCAGAAGGTCTGCTCCAATCCTATCCTGTCGGCCAGAAAGCCGGAAAAGGCGTTCATTCCACCCCAGGGGAATATGTTGAGAAACCCGATTGATTCCATGTTTGCCTTTATGCAATTGGACCTTCTGGGAAGGATATTCGACATTCTTGTGGAAAGCGATGAAATTGACAATGTCATTGTCTCGCTTCCCCTGGACTGGCTTTATGACATGGAGGACGGCGTACTCATCAAAACCATTGCACACTACCTGGCCGGAGAGGGGCGCGCCCGCCTTCATGGCAAGCCTTTGATGGTTGTCTGGCGACAGTTTATCCCCCCTGATGACATACGAAAAACGGTTACCATGCTGAAAGATATTTTGCTGGAAGCCGGCATTCCGGTTTTTGAAGGGCTTCATCGCGCCATCGGCTCACTTTCCAAACTGGCCGAATATTCTGAATTCCAAAAAAGGATTTCCTCCAAGCACTGATTCGCGGACCAGGAGCGTCGCGGGGATGCCTGGGCACCTTTGGGTCACCTTTCCGGCAGGTTCCGAATCAAATCCTTGTATTGTGCCCATTCAGTGGCGCCCCACACTTCTGTTTGTGCATGGCCGAAAGAGCGAACAATCGTCGACACCTTGAAGGCGCTTTGCATATCCGGTGCACGAAAAACATCCAGATAATCATAAGGACCCAATACGGCAAAATTATGAACCCATTCCACCTCCGGACACTCCGACTGAATCCGCTCCTTGACCTTTTTTTCCAATGATTCCAATGTGGCCGGTGAAGAAATGGCCTGGGATGACAAGCGGGTAAGCATAATAAAAGTGGTCATACTCTGCCCCTCAAGTTTCAGGTTGTATGAAGCAATGTAAAACCTTCAGACAAATAAACTGACCATTAAGATAAAGAAAAACGATTGTCCGGGAAATACTGTAAAGTCCCCATTTCACCATTGAGCAAACTGTACTTGTTTCATCTTGCCTGCTGCAGAACGTCGTGCACCTTTATGGCCAGTTCACGTATGGAAAAAGGTTTGGGAATAAAATTGATAACTTCGTCTATAACCCCTCTGTGAGCGATTACATCGGACGTATAACCGGACATAAACAACGTCTTGAGGTCGGGACAGGATGCCTGAAGCTGGTCAGCGAGTTCGCGACCGCTCATTTCCGGCATAACCACATCGGTTATCAGTAAACTGATCTTTCCCAGGTGCTTTGTGGCCAACAGCATGGCCACACTCGGAGAAATCGCCGGTAACACCCGGTATTCAAGATTTTCGAGCATTTCCACAGCAAGTTTCAAGATAGCGCTTTCATCTTCGACCACCAGCACCAATTCCCCCTGACCCCTTGGAACTTTTCTTTCCGTTTCCGCTTTGGTTTTTGCACTTATGATTTCGGCTTCATATCGCGGCAGATAAATACTCACGCTGGTACCTTTTTCAGTCTCACTGGACACATTTATAAAACCGTTGTTCTGCTTTACCATGCCATAAACAGTGGAAAGCCCCAACCCACTTCCTGCGCCCTCACCCTTGGTCGTGAAAAATGGTTCAAACAAATGCGAAAAAATTTCCTTTTTCATACCGCATCCGTCATCACTGATCCCAAGCAGAACATAATCCCCGGGTATATATTCAGGATGGTTCAAGCAAAATGACTGTGTAAAACTATACTTTTTTGTTTCGATGACGATCCTGCCGTTTTCACTAATGGCATCACAGGCATTTAGACAAAGGTTTGTAAGGATCTGATTGATTTGCGAGGGATCCATCCGGACAGGCCATATGTCGCTACCCGGAAACCATGCTAGTTCAATTTCCTCCCGGATAAGACACCGAAGCATCTTCATTATGCTTTCTATGGTGCCATTCAGATCTAGCACCCCGGGGGCGATGGTTTGCTTGCGGGCAAAGGCTTGAAGCTGCCGGGCGATATCCGCGGAACGACGGGCGGCATTGTGTATTTCCTTGAGACTGTTATATAATGGCTCTGAAGGCTCTATCTCTTCCAACAACAATTCCGAATAACCGAGAATCACATTCAGCATGTTGTTGAATTCATGCGCGACGCCTCCGGCCAGATGGCCGATCGACTCCATTTTCTGGGAATGGTTCAATTGATCCTGCAGTCGCTTCTGTTCCTGACTGGCCTGATGGCGTTCGGTTTCATCATAAATCATCAAGAGCATTACTTCACGACCCAACAACTCGATTGTGACCCCGGAACAAAGCGTCATAACCGAATGCCCTTCCCTGGTTCTGAATTCAACGGGCTCATCCTTGAAAGATCCCTGGTGTTGAAGCCGTGCCCCGATTCGCTTTCGCTCTTCGGCATCAACCCATATCCCGAGTTCATCAGATGTCCGACCGATCAACGCCTCTCTTGTATAGCCCAGCATATCGGCCCATCGATCATTGACATCAATGAATTTTCCGGTCCGGATATCAGAGATGACCTGGGGTGTGGGACTGGCTTTGAAAATTTTAGAGAACCGCCTTTCGCTTTCACGCAAAGATTTCTCCAATTTCTTTGAACTGTCGATATCCGTAATAAACCCTTGGTAATGGACAATCGTGCCACTTGCATCCTTGATGACCCTGGCACTGGTGGAGGTCCAATAGGCAGAGCCGTTTCTATGGCGCAATTGACATTCGAAATCGACCACATAACCATGAATTTCAAGAAGACGATGAAATGCTTTCATATCCGCGGGATCGGTATAAAATTGGGACCCTGTATCCGTAATCAGACCAATCAGTTCCTTGGGCGTATTGTACCCAGACATACGGGCCAGTGACTGATTCACGGACAGGAACCTTCCTTTCGGCGTGGACATAAAGAATCCAATGGGCGCGTCCATTAAAATCTCAGGCGAATTATCCAGGTGATGTGAATGGGTTTGAATGCTGTGACGTGATGCTTGGTCAGTCATACGCAGCTCCATTTCAGTAGTAATACGTTACCCTGCATTGATATATGTTACAAGCGGTCTAAAAAAGTTGTTCTACGGCTTTGAGAAAATTTGGATTGGTGGTGCGCTTTCGCATGTTGGGCGGCCCCTCACTAAAGCATATGTTGGCTCGAGCGAGCAGGTTGGTGCCAACATCGATGATCGCCGCCTGCGAATGTTGTCTTGAACGATATCGAAACCCTACCTATAGCTTCTATTCTCGATACGCACGCAATAAATCATCTATTATACTTATCGACATTGTGATCCTAATTCTTTAGAAAAAAGATCGGATTATTCCGCCGAATGCCATTATATTTTGTCCGGAACCACTAAGTTAAGCGTCCATACATAAGGCGTAGTCTTTTGATTCCAAATAGATACTATGTCGTCATAACGAAATAGAAGAGATTTTTAACGACGCCGTCAATTTTAATTTTATGTTATTAGTATTAGTATATAGTACACCATTTTCAATCTAATTTCTAAATAAAACTAAAATTCTTGACAGTTTTATTGAAAGATCTGAAAAACTCAAAACCGAATACGTCGCTCAACAGGCGAAACCGATGATCTTTGCATTTACATTGCGATGTGATATAAAATTTCAAAACCGCGTTGCATGTTTTGTATCAACCAGGAAACGTTAGGGGAGAAATAATATGAACCGGCAAAAACCCGATGATATCCGGGATGCTAAAATTGTGCGCACCACTTCCACTTTGTAAAACATTTAAGATCAAGGCTTGCGCAATACCGAAGAATGCAGAGTACTAAGTGTGCATGAAGTTCTGAGGGATTGCGCGCATCGAAAAATAACCGGTCCGACAATTTTTTCCGGCTCGACCCTTTCCGCTTCGACAATATTTGCCGGCAAGTCAGCTGCGTTTATTTTGCACATCGGTAAAGTCTTAGAATATTTTCCAATTACAAAAAATATGATAAAACAGGCACAAAAATTGCTATAGTGAATACTCGAGCATTCGCGTATTTATAATATCGGAGGTAAAGTGAAAAAAACGTTTTTCGCAATTATTCTTATCGCCTTTGTCGGGTTTTTAGGGTGGTGGTTTTCAGGGTCGGATGAACCCGGCACCAGCGCGGCAACCGGCAGGGGAACAAGGTCCGTTCCTGTTGAAGTAACAGCCATAAAAAGCGACACCATTCGCGATATCGCGCAATTTACAGGTACACTGAAGCCTTCTGCCAGGTTTGTCATTGCACCGAAGGTAACCGGCCGTCTGGAGGAACTTCGGGTCAATATCGGCGATCAGGTTAAAAACGGCGAGTT
>SLIE01000046.1 GCA_007135795.1 Desulfobacterales bacterium | reverse complement strand
TTATGAAAATTACCATATTTATTTAGAAATTACTATAATATTTAGCAATAAGTCAACCTTTGGAGAATAGAAACAGACGTATCTCTAATTTGACCTCCGTGTCGAAGAGATCACTACAGGGGAGACGGGAAATGTTTTAACTTTGGCTTTTTTGCCATATTTTTGTATAGTGATCAGATAATGGAAAATAAAACAAAGACAAACGAAATCATTGATGCCGCGGTTGAGCGGTTATTTACGGGTGCTATTAGAATCTGCTGGGATACGGCCGGTGCGGGAAACAGCGTGACCATATACCACGGGTATGCCCCAGATGCCATTAATAGAAAAACGCCTGTAGCGGTCTCCGATCACGGATCGATTGATATTCACGGGCTTGATCCGGGGATGCGGCATTGTTTTGAAATTGTATCGGGCGATAACCGAATGGTGGTCTCCGAGCGCCATCTGAAGCTCGACGGCCCAGTTAACTTTCGGGATATCGGGGGATATGTCACTCATGATGGCCGCCGGGTCAAATGGGGGAGGCTCTTTCGCGCAGACGGGCTTGCCAGGCTTTCCGACAGGGATCTGGCCCTTTTCAGACAGATCGGTATACGACGCATCATTGATTTCAGGACCGAATCAGAAGCGGCCAATGCCCCCGACCGGATTCCGGAAGGCGGGGACACATCATACATTCATCTCCCCGTCACCCATGGAAAATATGATTTTGCGGAAGCGGTAAAGCGGTTCAAACAAGGCGATACAGATTGGCTCACGGCTGATTTCATGGTGGAAGGATACATCAACAACCTTGAATCGTTTGCCCGGGTATGGGAGGCGGTGGTTTTTCATGTAATCGATGAAAAAAAAGGGCCACTGGTATTTCACTGTACCGGCGGCAAGGACCGGACGGGGACCTGTGCCGCCTTGCTATTATTGACCGCAGGCATTCCCGAGGATGTCGTTATTGATGATCATCAGCTTTCGAATATTTATATTGCAAGGCTTTTGCCGGATCTCTATCGCCTTATGAGCGATAATGGAATCGATCCGGATCGGGTTTTCCCGTACCTTACAGCGCCAAGAGATTGTATTGAAGCAGTGATCAGCCATATTTCTTATAAATATGGTTCGGCCTGGGGGTATTTTTTGAGCAAAACGTCACTAACGGAAACACATTTGGCACAACTCAAAAATGTGATGCTGGAGTAACTCAGTCGATCTGCCTCAGGGTGACGCTGTCAATCCAGAGGGTTCCTTTCGTGAGGATAATGTCTAAAACGAATCTTTCAGCATCTTCCGGTGCTACAATCGCCATTCGGAGTTCCTTCCACCCGGTATTATTGTTAAACTCATCCATAAGGTTGATTATATGGGTTGGTCGTACCCGGGTCGGCCTGAAATCCATTCTTATTGCAGACCCGCCCATGAACCGATTGTAATCCAGGTTTTCCGCCATGACCTGCAATACCAACTCGTATGTCTTTCCCGGGATTGGCGTGCGGATAGCATTTTGCTCCGGTATTAGGGTTACTTGTCCCCCGGGGTTGTGCAGGGTCATTTTAAAGGCCTGGCCGCCGCTGGTTTTTCCTGTTTCAGCATAAGAAAAATCAGCGAGGGTGTCTCTGGCGATGTTCAAATTCCATCCCAATGGTCTCCCATCTTGTCCCGTCTTCTGGAAATCGCCATTATGAATCAGGTTACCTCCATAGCATGGATTGGAAAGACTTACGAACATCACCAAGAATAATGCCGTGTGAATAAGATTTTTTTTCATTACCTGTCTCCTCGTTGATTCCAAGTGGATATTTTTTGAGAAAAAATCATTTGGGTTAATTTCATGCGCAGCGAAGTATCAATCGAGAATTGGTGCAATAATTAGTACGTTGGTTATTTCTCGGACTATCGGCTATAATGATATTATATAGCATGCAAAGTAAATTGTTAAGATAATTGTTTCTAAAAACTAAAAGTAATCAGATTTGTGATGATTTGGCAAGATAGCCAGGATGGGCCGGATGATAGAATATATTGACACATTGACCGTTGAGGTTTCCTGCGGCGGGGTCCTGTTGTTTAATCAGTGCTGATTTTATAATAAATGCAGACGACTTTTTACGGATTCATCAATCTGGAATGTTGCATATTTTCCAGTAGTACGATAGTGTACGAAAAACAATGCAACCCATGGTAAAGTAAACAATAGATAAAGGAGGTCATGTTAGAATGAGTATCAGGTTTATCTCGCTGATCGTTTTTGTGCTACTTGCGGGTGCGGCATCTCTTTTTTCCGGTTGCGCGGAAGAAGCAGTGAATGCCGAACTGCTTATTTCCAACGAAGAATTTTTCATTACCCAGACGGGAGCACAGGGTTACGAGGTGCATGCCCGTGGAACCGTTCGAAATGTAGGTGACGTGGATGTGCGGGATCTGACAATGGTCGGGGACTGTCCTTCTTGCAATGCTGCATTCAGGCAAGCAAACTGGTTTAAGATCGATGTTGAAAAAACAGATGATCAGAAAGCGGTCATTCGCTACCTGGGCAAGGGCGAGCGGGCAAATTTCGAGGTTAAGGGACTGGCTTTCTTTTCAACGGCCGGTGGTGCACCGCCAACGGAATTACCCACGGAGTTGAAAACTGAAATCATTTCATACACGGTCGTCAAGTAAATATCTTTCCGAAACGGTTTTTTGGCTGCTTAAACGATAAAGCAGCCACCGTTTTTTGGGGTAAGGTCTTATCTGTTGCGGCAGTGTTTGAAGCTTTTCATTCGAAATATAAAAAAGATGAAACGAATGTGACCACATCGGTATTGAAAATAGACGATTACCTATACATACAACTCCCGACTGGTCGATTCAATCAGCCGGATAACCACCAATACCCCTAAGTCTTCTCGCAACCGGTTTTCGATTCCTCTTAGCAGTGTTTCAAGTTCCTTGACTTCGTCTGAAAAAATTCGTTCATTCATCGGCAGAAGAATTTCGAGCAGCTTACGGCCGTTATCCTCCTTTACCCGGCAGACGACTTGGCCGGATAGTGCCGGCAGTGCGTTTTTCAGTACGTTATATACTTGTTTTTCATGTATATTGACTCCGTCTATTTTCATGATATTGTCGGCCCGTTCATTAAGCCACTGCATCCGGGCAAGCGGATTTCCGCATTCGCAGGGCACTGTTTCGATTCTCGCCATGTCCCCGGTCCGGAAACGAATGAGGGGAAAAGCCCTGGTGGTCAGGGTGGTAAGGACCAGTTCCCCTGTTTCACCAGCCGGCAATACCACTTCTGTTTCCGAATCGATTATTTCCGCAATAAAATGGTCTTCGCTGATGTGCAATCCGTTATGCACGTGGCATTCAAAGGCGATTGCGGGGCCTGGTACCTCGCTCAGGCCATAATGAAGCCAGCATGAAGCAAAAGTCCGTTCTTCTATTTTTTTTCGGAAATCCTCGGAAATCGTTTCTCCCGCAATAATTATGGACTGAAGTTTAAGGACCGCGGGTCCCACCTGCTCCCTGTACATGTAATCCGCAAGTTGAGTAGCCAGTGCCGGAGTCGTGACCAGGACAGTCGTTTTATAGTCGCGCAATACCATAAAATGCTTGTTTATGGATAGCTGGGTGTTGGGAATGACGCTTACTCCCATGTTTTCGGCACTGTCCTTATAATCCCGCCCCCAGTTGTTCAGCCCTGGATTGAAGGAAATCTGGAGTATATCATGGGAGGAGACCGAAGCCGCGCTCAACGCTCTTTCAGTTATGCGGCGCCACATGCTTAGATCCTGGGATGTATACCCGCTCACGGTCGGATTGCGACTGGTTCCGGGGGCGGTGTGAATGCGAACGATGTCTCGTAATGGCACGGCAAATAATTCGTACGGGTAATGTTCGCTGAAGTCGGATCTATTCAGAAAGGGGAGCCGGGTTAGATCGTCGATGGATTCCACCTGATCGGGTTCAAACCCTGAGGCTTGCATGCGCTTTTTATGAAAGTTCACCTGTCGGTAGGCGCGGTTCAGTGTACTTTGCAGCCTTTCGAGTTGAAGCTGTTTTTTTTCTTCAGGTGTGTATTTTAAAAAATCATCGGTTGGCATCGTCAAATTCCTCGTAATCCTTGCCGAGATACGCGCGCTTGACGTTCGCATCGGCAAGCAGTTCATCCGCAGCGCCTTCCAGCACAACGGATCCGGTTTCAAAAACATAACCCCTGTCAGCAACCGCAAGTGCCGCCTGGGCGTTTTGTTCAACGAGCAGAATGGTCAACCCTTTTTTTCTTAACACTTCCAGAACCATCATGATTTTTTCAACAATCAACGGTGCAAGTCCCATGGATGGCTCGTCGAGCAAGAGTAACCGGGGTCGGGCCATCAGGGCGCGTCCGATTGCAAGCATTTGCTGCTCCCCCCCGGAAAGTGTTCCCGCGGGCTGATCAAATCGTTCCCTTAAAATAGGGAAAAGCGTATTGACCTCTTCCATGGCAATTTTCACCTCATCATGTGCTTTTTTCTTCAGCATTGTGTAGGCACCAAGAATAAGGTTGTCGTGCACGCTCATGGGCGGAAAAATCATTCGGCCTTCCGGAACCAGACTGATGCCGGCACGGACGACTGCCGGTGGATCCATGCCTTTCAAGCTTTTTCCTTCAAACAAGACCTCCCCTGTCCAGTCCGGAAGAAGACCGCTGATGGCTTCCATCAATGTGCTTTTGCCGGATCCGTTTGCACCGATCAGGGTGATGATTTCACCTTGTTTGACGGATAAACTGATCCCTTTTACAGCCATGATCTGACCATAAAAGCATTTCAGATTTCGTATGCGAAGCATGATTAAAAAGATCTTTGTTAAGGGTTGAAATAAGTTGATGGCGTCGTAAAAGTCCCATTTACTTCATTGGTGCTTGTTACTTTTGCTCAAAATACTAAATAGTGCCTGAACGAAAACCGTCTTTTTCGCCAATCTCTGCGTCCGGCTCAAATTTTAATCCTCAAAATACGCTCAGTATTCCTGTGGTTAAAATTATCGCCGTCCTTGACCTTGACGAAAAATCCTGGTTTTCGTTCGGGCACTAAATTGGAACGTTTGACGACGCCATCAATCCCTGAAATCGTTTTTGATTCCGGGTTCAGGAATATCGCTGCGCTTTTTAGGTTTCCCCAGGTACGCCGCCATGACCGCTTCATTGGATTGAATGTCCCGGGGCGTTCCCTCGGCGATTTTCTTCCCCCGGTCCAATACAATAATCCGGTCACAGATTCTCATGGTCAGCGCCATGTCGTGTTCCACCAGCAAGACAGTGACCCCTTGCTGACGGATATTTTCAATTAATTCCCCGAGAGTGTCGGTTTCACTCATGTTCAAGCCGGCTGCCGGTTCGTCGAGCAAGAGAAGCCCCGGTTCTGATGCAAGTGCCCGTGCGAGCTCCAAAAGCCGTTGCCATCCAAAGGGAAGATCCGCGCTTTTTCGATCCGCATAATCCGCAAGGCCTACAAAATCGAGCAATTCAAGTGCCCGTTCACGTGATTTCCGTTCCTCTGCAATGACGCCGGGGGTTTTCAGCACGCTTCCGATGAGCCCGCAACGCGTCCGGGCATGCATTCCCACCAGGATGTTTTCAAGTACGCTCATGCTCGAAAATAATTCCACATTCTGAAAAGTCCGGGCGATTCCTGTTTTTACGAGATCGTGGACCGTTTTTCCGGAAAGGGGTTTTCCTGAAAATTCGATATTTCCGGAATCTGGGGGGAAAATTCCGGTGATCAGATTGAAAAGGGTGGTCTTTCCCGCACCGTTGGGCCCTATCAGCCCGGTGATGGACCGGGGCATCAGCGAGAAAGTGATATCCTCGAGTGCCTGGATGCCGCCGAAGGACTTGCTGATTGAATCGATCGTCAGGAGTGTTGCGTTACTTGTCATTTTTTTTCCGGCTGTTTTCATAAAGCTCGATAATACCGCGGGTCAACCCCTGCGGCAGGAAAATCATTATAAGCATGAGTACCAGACCATATACCATCATTTCATAATCGGCAAACGCATGGAGCCATTCCGGAAGAAGGGTAAGAAGGGATGCCCCCAGCAAAGAGCCCCATATGCTTGCCATTCCTCCGAT
>SLIE01000205.1 GCA_007135795.1 Desulfobacterales bacterium | reverse complement strand
GCCAATCTCTGCGTCCGGCTCAAATTTTAATCCTCAAAATACGTCCAGTATTCCTGCGGTTAAAATTTTCGCCGTCCTTGACCTTGACGAAAAATCCTGGTTTTCGTTCGGGCACTAATTAACAACCCTGTAGATTGCCTTGAGCAACTCGGCGGGCGGTGCGGTTTTACTGACATAAACGATTGCGCCGAACTGACCCATTGCCTTGATAACTTCTTCGTTTTCATGCATCGACAAGCCAATTACATGCACATGGGGCATTTCACGTTGGACAATCCGCGTGGCCTCGATACCATCCATATCCGGCATGGAAATATCCATCAGAATCAAGTCGGGATCGATTTGCCGGGCAAGCTCGAGGGCCTCCCGTCCAGTGGATGCTTCACCGACAACCTGGATATCCGGTTGGCTGGAAACCAGTTTTACCAATCCCTGGCGCATCACTGCATGGTCGTCGGCAAGAATAACCCGTATTTTTTTTCCCATCAGTATTGTCGTTTTTATATTTGGTGCTTCTGTGGATATGTTCAGTAAAACAGTGTTGAATCAGAAAATTGACAGGGTCGTAAAAGTCCCATCCCCTTCGTTATAGCGAATTTACAATTACTTGGAATCAAATCAACACGCCTTGTATATGGTGCTTTTTACAAAATCGACAGCACGACTTTGTACGATTGCACCAAGGTTATCATTTCACATTGCCCATCCATTTCTGTCAACCGTAAACTAATCCAATATATTTAATGAAATCCACGCAAAGATCCGTTTTGCTCATTCTTGAGATGGGGTGCGATCGGCATTTCATTGACATATATCTTATTTTCTTCCAGTTGCCGAACAACAATCCGCTGATAGCTTGTATAAATGTAGCCGTAATGCCGCCCGTCCTCTCCGATAAGGGCGTAGAGCACGGGCCTAAAATGATAAAACCGCTCCAGGTTGCGAACCAGTTCCCAGGCCAGGTCCCTGGTTTCCACAGGGATCCAGCCATTTTGTACAACGGTTTTTTCATCATCCTTTGGATCAAAGATGATACCGGAAGGAAAACTCTCGGACATGCCGGAATAATATACATGATAATCTTCAAAATTTGCCATCATGGATTCCAGCATATCGCGTCCCTGCACAAGTCCCTGATAACGAGCCTGTCCGTATCCGGCGCAACCGCCGCAGATCAAAAGGCACATCAGGGCAGTTGTCAGCAAAGGTATTGAAATCTTTCTTTGCATCACAGCTCCTTTAACATTTACAAATGACAATGCCTGCGAAAAAATCACACAAGCCACCTTCAAAAAGTTAAATATAATATTTTCATTATGCAATACCATCAAAGGGCTAAAAACGATCCCCGTCCACCGCCGCAGAAGGGGCGGGGAAATTGATTATGTCATTTTTATTTTAGAATAATCATGACGACTGTTTGCGGGGTCATCAATTATATTCCTGGTAGGCTTGTAATATGTCAAATCATCTTTGTGAACGGTCAATTACAGGGGAAGCGTTGCATGTTCGGACAAAACCTGTTAACTTAAAAAAGAACGCAACCCGTTCTACAACTGTTTTTTAATCAAAGGCTTTGGTGCAGGGCCTTTCATAAGCACAGAAATAGGAGGACACACAATGCTTCCGGAAATCAAAAAAATTCTTTACGCGACCGATCTTTCTGAAAATTCCCGCGCATCGCTTTCCTGGGCAATGGCAATAGCCAGGAAGCACGATGCTTCCCTGCTGATGCTCAACGTGATTGAAGAACGCGTCTCCACATCCCCTTCCGTTCAAATCTATTTTACAGATAAGGAATGGAAAGATCTGCAGGCACGACTCGATACCGAAGCGGTCGATATCATGAAAAAGCGCATGGAAGAATTCTGCAACGAAGTGCAATCAGAAATTCCCGACTGTCCGTATGTTGCCGATGAAACCATTGTGCGAAGGGGAAATCCTGTAGAACAAATCATCTCGACGGCCAAAGATCATCACTGTGACATCATTGTAATGGGAACAACCGGAGCGGGTCGTATCGCCGGCGCCATAATGGGGTCTACTGCCAGGCGCGTTCTCAGGCGAAGCAAGGTTCCCGTCTTCGTTATCCCCATGAAGGATAAGTAGTACCGCCGAACATTCTTGTCACACGGTTGAATTTAACGATAATCGCTTTTGCTTTTGCCATCCTGTGGATGGATAGTGCCGTGAATTGTTTTCAAAAGTTCATCCGGGGAGACAGTTTTGCTCAAAAAGGCTTCAGCACCCGCTTTTTTCATGGCCTGGGCGATATGTTCGTCCTCCAGCATTGAAAGGCCGATTATCCGCACATCGGGCCACTCTGCCTTTATCCGGCGAGTGGCTTCCTCTCCGTCCATCTCCGGCATAAGGGTGTCCATTACCACGACATCCGGCAGAAGCTGCCGGACACGTTCAATGGCCTCTCGTCCATTTGCCGCCTCACCCACCACCTGGATCCCCGGTTGTTCGGCGATCAGATTGATCAAACCCTGCCGCATCACCTTGTGATCATCTACAAATATTACCCGAAGCCCCTTTGTATCCGTTGAACCGACCCGGCTTTTTCTGCTGATCGGCTGTACACCGGACATACCCCCGGATCGACCTTTCCGGGTTTTAACCATCTCGGGCGGAATCTGCAAAATAAAGGAGCTGCCTTGCCCCGGAGCACTTTCAAGCAACAGGCTTCCTCCCATGCTTTGAACACGCTCCCGCAGGCTCAAAAGCCCCAGGCCGGTCTTCTCGGTGGAATCCAGAATTTCAGGATTGAACCCCCGCCCCTGATCACTGACAGTGATAGCAACCCCTTGATCAGAAACGGAAAAAACAACGCGGGCACTATCCACACCGGCATGTTTGGTGATGTTGAACAATAATTCCTGCACCGCTCTAAAAAGGAATATGTTTAAAGATTTGCTTTCAAATTGGTGCGTTGCATCCATATTCAGGTCCACCTTCAACCCGAACTGTTCCTTTAACTTCCCGACCAGCCACTCCAATGCCGTACACAAACCTGAATGATAGACCACCACGGGGCTAAGCTCATGCGAAAGCCTGCGCGACTTGGTAATGCACTCCTTTAATAATTTATCGACGTCCGCCAGGCCGGGCATGGGGGGTAAGGCGTGACAGGCCACCTGTAACTGCATTTTAGCACTGGCCAGAATTTGTTGAAGGTCATTGTGCAGCACCTCTGCAATTCGTTTTCTTTCCTTTTCCTCTGCTTCAACGAGTTCCATGGCGAGAATCTGGAGCTGTTTTGAACGGGATTCGGCCAGCGCCGTGCGTTTGACAACCTGCTCTTCCAGTGTGCTGTTTAGCTGCAAAAGCGTCTTTTCCGCCTGCTTGCGTTTGGTAATGTCAAGCGCCGTGAAGGTGATCCCTTTTGATAAATCATCCACATCCAACGGATTGGAACTGAGAAGCACGTCGATAATCTTCCCATCCTTGCGCAGAAAACGCGTCTCAATCGTTCCTGTCCCATGTTTGCGGATCCGGACATACTTTTCCTTCCCCACGTACTCATAATCCTCATCATTGAGGAAAAGTATCCGGGTAGGCTTGCCGACCAGTTCCTTTTGGGAATACCCGGTCATTTCGCAGATTTTCTGATTGACCGTTATAAAAACACGTTCGGCGACCACCCCGATGCCGATTGGAGAAACCCGGAGCACACTCTCCAGGTATGCCTCGTTCCTTTCCAGTGATTTTCGGGCCTGCCTGCTCTCGGTAATATCTCTTGTGCTGAACAGTATTTCCTCTGGTTCTCCGCACTCATTTACGATTAACAACCCAACTGTCTCAAGCCAGAGATATTGGCCATCCGCGTGCTGATAGCGGTACTGAACTTTCCGGTCAACCTTCTGCCCAGCGATAAATTTTGTAAAAGCGGACACAACTTCCGGAAGATCATCCGGATGGATCAGCGCCAACACACTGCGACCGATCAATGCCGACGGATCATACCCCAGAAGGTTGCGAGACAAGCTCACGAACTTGACTTCTCCAGACAAATCAGTCAACACGACAAGATCGAACATATTATCCGATATGTGTTGCAACAGGCGGGTTTTTTCGTTCAAAGTCTCCTCCGCGCGTTTGCATTCCGTGATATCGGTAGCAAATCCCTCGTAGACCGGATTTCCGTTATGATCCCGGGAGGTCCGGAGATTACACGAAATCCAACCGACATTGCCATTACGGCGTAACACCTTGTACTCATAATTCATGACGCCGCCCTGCGTTTCCATAAGACGCCTGAACTTTAACCGTTCGGATGGATCGGCATCGATTTGCACGCCGATATCCTTTATAAAAGCAATAAATTCCTCGGGCGTGTCATACCCGTGCATCCGGGCCAGGGCCCGATTGGCAGACAGAAACTTGCCATCCGGCGTGGTAGTGAAGAATCCAATGGGGGCATCCTTCATGATCTCAGGAACGCTATCAAGGTTGACCGGACAGGTTTGACTGTCCGCTTGAAAAAACGTACTTTCGGACATGCGCAACTCCATTTCGATTCAACGTTATTTCGAGGGAAAGATTTCCTGGCAGTCCAGGTCAAGGCGCGAAACTCTGAGTTCTCTATGATAAATTATATCGCCTTCGCGGCGGGATCCTCTACTGATAATACATTAAATCAAACGACTTCAAAACAAAAATATACAAAAATACACTATTTTATCACCATTTCATAAAAATGTTTTCCCCCATTTGAATGAGGAATTAAAAATGCATCGAAAATAATTTCATCACGCCCATATTATCTGTAATGATGGATAGATTGCCGCTTCACCGAAGGTGATGATATAAATATTGACAAAACGGGATTGTATATCGTAATAGGGACTTAATCAGTTGCGAGAATTACGTAGAGCCGGCGGCAGATCCATGGCTGTGAGGCTTTTTTTTCGTTTGTGGCATCCGTTTTTGTGATTCTTCTTGACATAAATCACAAAAAAACGCTTAATAGGCAGATTTGAAAATACATTTTTCCTTGCTCCGGTTAATAACAAGCCGGGGCTGAATGAACCGAAAGGAGCAGGAATGAACAGGTACGAAACATTTATTGTCTTTGAAAGCGATATTGCGGAAGAAGAGCGCAAGACCGTTCTCGACCGTGTGGGGTCGCTCATTACCGGTAACAAAGGTACGGTTCTGGTCTTTGATGACTGGGGCAGCCGCAAACTGGCTTACCCCATACGCAAAAAGAACCAGGGGTATTATGTGCGGGTTGATTACTGTGATGCCGGAAATATGATCGATCCCATGGAAGTAATTCTGAGCCAGGACACGCGAGTTTTAAGATTTATGACAATTCGCCTTGAAGTTGATGTCGATGCCGAAGCACTGAAGGCTGAAATCACCAAACCGGAAGAAGAGCCGGTTGCCTTGGAACCGGAGGTTGGCGCCACGACGGAAAGTGAGCCAGTAACAGCCGATGAAACCGACACTGATACCGTCGAGAAGGAGTAACAGATATGGCAGTCATGACAAAAAGACGTTTTTTCCATCGGCGCAAAGTATGCCGTTTCTGTGCCGACAGCAAACTTAAAATTGATTACAAAGAACCCAATACGCTCAAATATTTCATCACCGAGCGTGGGAAAATTATTCCCCGGCGCATATCCGGCACCTGCGCCAAGCATCAACGACATCTTGCCGTTGAAATCAAGCGGGCCCGAAAAATCGCTTTTCTGCCCTACGTTGGGAATTACGAGCAATAAAGCGTGATCGCGTTGGAAAAAGTTTCATCTACTTCGTTATAGAGATTCTATATCTGCTCGGGATCGAATCACTACCCCCGGTATATGGAACTTTTAACTTAGCCATCTTCACCAATTTTATAATTTTTTACGAGAACATCAAGCTTGGCAGTCGAACTCAGGGTTATCAGCAATGTCCGATATGACCGGTTCGGTAATGCCCGGAGGTTTTTGAAGATTCAATATTTACCTGACGCGGGAATGGCGCAAAGCGGTTTTGTTCAAGACTTGAGCGATACCCGATCACACCCGCCCCCCGCATATAAATCCGGTTGGCAGGAGCACAGATTCATTGGCCAGATCGTCATTTGACCCGACATTCGGGAATT
>SLIE01000345.1 GCA_007135795.1 Desulfobacterales bacterium | reverse complement strand
GGTTTCGAACCTCTTTCGAGCCTGAATTTATGAGTGCCAGGCTATAACGCATGTTCTTTCCAAAAAGATCTGTGGAATTTCGAATATTGGAGGGAATCTTCATGCTGTTGGAAGTCATTTTTCTCAGCAACCCAACTTCCTTGCCAATCGCCCAGGTCATTTTCTCCTTCATGGCATCTAAAAAGGAAGCTGTCTTTTTTTCACAGGCCGCATAAGTGACTGCGGTACCCATTTGAAAAAGGTTGTGCCCATCAGAACCTGCGGTGAGGCAAGTGTCCATGTTGAAACCCAGTACGGTGGATTTAAGATTCCAGCGATGAACATTGCCGGCATTGATCACTTCCATGCCATCCGCCATGGAAAGAAGCGATCTTTGACGTGGCTTGCTGAAAATAGGATTGCACACACCCGTATAGACGGCGCAGTACGGATGAGGAAACACCACCACGGCATCATGGTTGCGTGCGCACGATACAATCGATTCCATACTCATGGCGCATGATGTCATGATGTTTTTCCCCAAGTATGGAGAGATTTTTTCGTAAAAGCAAACCAGATCGTTTACAGTATAAAAATAGGCCAGAATGTGGGCCCCTTCCATTGACGTGATCTCGATCCCGGGAATAGAAAGGATATCCGTGTATTTTGCCATTTCCAAAGCGCCACCAATGGCGTTATGATCAGTGATGGCAATTCCTATACCGAGCTTTCGGGCTCTTCTCGCGATGGCATCGATGGTGTTGAACCCGTCGGAATAACGGGAATGGAAATGGAGATCCACCACGGTATATGCATTCGTAAGAGCCGGAAGCTCGGGTTTTTGAAAAATGACGCGGTGGTTCTCTTCGATATCTGGTAAGCAGGCGCTATCGTCTGCCGCGGTTTCTAAAAACATGGCTTTTTAAATTAATCCGAATTTGATATAAAGATGATCGATGGTAATGGTTTGCCTATCGGCATACTACGCTGCCCAACCGGGTTTTCCGATTTTTTCATTAAAGCCTGAATCGCGATGCTAAAAAAACCGGCAGCGCAAAAACCGTTTACACGGCACGCACCATTCCAACGATGTCAGTTTTTATCTCTGTTTCCATGGGCTTGGCCTTCGAAAACCAACCTTTCAAACCAACCCCGTGGATGAGTATTTTAAAAACATGCTAATAATAAGATGATTTTCTGCTTTGATCAAGGAAAGAAATCCGATTATATTTAATAAGACAGTGTCTGATCGAATATGAATTTGTAAATTCGTCCATTTGAAGTTTTTTTTCTTTACTCACCCCCCCTACGACCGGGGAGCCTGATGCTTACAAGCTATCTCAAAAACAATCCAACACCCCCTGGCGGCGTTGTGAAGCTCTTCAAAATGCTCACATATACGTATATGCGCCGCTTTTTCATCACCTCACGCCTTGCCAGCGGGCGAGATCTTTTTTTTGAGACAGCTTGTAGCCAACTCCTAATACAGATTCAATTTAAAAAATGAAAAAAACCTGGCAAATCAAAGATTTGATCGACCTTGAACATTTCCTCGGTCTGAAATTCGGAAACCAGGCGGGTGAGAACGTACCGGACGGCATGGATTTCGATCGGAAGGCCTACCTGTCTTTTCCGGATCATGGTGACGAAGAGGATGAAAAGTCATACAGAAAGCGGCTTATCCGGCACTGGCTGGACAAGCGCCGTGAACTCGAGAAACATGATGCCAAAAGCCCGACCGTTCTTCCCGGAGAGGCTTTTTCGGAAGCGATGAGCATCACGAAACTCCTGGTCGGCATTGTCGCCTTTGTGTTCGGCGCCGGCCTGACCTGGAGCCTGCTGACATACACGGGCAGGGAACCGGTGAACGTATTTACCTGCCTGTGGGTGCTTGTCGTCCCCCAGGTACTTCTTCTCCTCGCCCTTCTCTTGTCCATCCTGGCCCATAAAATGAAGATCACGCGATCCTTTCAAATTCTTTACCCGTTGTTTTCATCCGTTATCCGTAGCATTACATTGAAAACAACGCGTTTCGCCGGAAAAAAAATGAATGCGGAAAGGGCAAACCGGATCAGAAATACATACTCACTGCTAGGGAAAACCACCACGGTTTACGGTTCGGTCTTTTTCTGGCCGGTGTTTGTGACCGTGCAGCTGTTTGCGGTGATTTTCAATCTTGGGGTATTGGGTGCGTTGTTTCTGAAAGTCGCCATTACGGACCTGGCCTTTGGCTGGCAGACCACACTTCAGGTGGCGCCTGAATCCGTTCATCGATTCGTGGAGATTGTTGCATTACCCTGGTCATGGCTTGTATCTCCGCCCACGGCCCATCCAACGCTCAGCCAGATCGCCGGTTCCCAAATGATTCTGAAAGACGGCATTTTACATCTTGCCACGGGCGATCTGGTGGCATGGTGGCCCTTTATTTTTCTGACTGTTCTCTTTTACGGCCTTATGCCACGCCTGCTGCTTGTCATCGTGGGATACTTCAAGAAACACAGGGCGCTTGAATCCCTTGATTTCAGCCATGGCGCATGCGACCGACTGATCATGCGAATGAAAACACCCGCAATTGAAACCCAAAAGGCGCCTTACCAACCCAAAGCGCCTGAAGAGAAAGCGCGCTTGCATGTTGGAACCGATACCATCGAGCCAATGGACGGTCATTTGGTTACAACCCCGGCAATCGTGCTGGTCCCCGCGGAGATTTTACATCAATTGGAACACGCAGGGCTTGAAAAACAGCTCAATGACACCCTTGGCATGCACCCCGCAGCCGTCATTCCCACTGAAATGGATGCGAGAACCGACACCGGCTGTCTCAAAAAAATCCTTTCGGAAAATCAGGATAAAGGGTTCTCCTTACGAATTGTTATTGTTCAGGAGGCCTGGCAGCCACCGATCAAAGAAACCATCTCGTGGATAAAAGCGCTTCGCACCGCCGGCGGGGGGACTGCCGGCATGATCATCGCCCTGATCGGCAAACCGGACCGTGAAACGGTTTTCACTGTACCTGCCACCTCGGACCAAACAACCTGGGAACACACCATAAACAGCCTGAAAGATCCATATGTGCGAATTGAAATACTTGGAGGGGGAGAGTAAATGCCGGTGAACGAAAAAATTCCTGTTTTCGCCGTACTCGGCCACCCGAACGAAGGCAAATCCTCGGTTGTGTCCACCCTGGCCGAAGACGACAGTGTCAAGATAAGTCCAATCCCGGGTGAAACCCGTGAGTGCATGGAGTATCCAGTAATTATAGATGGAAATACTATAATACGCTTTGTGGACACCCCCGGTTTCCAGAATCCTCGCCGGACCCTCGAGTGGATTGAAGATTATACCGGGCCGGGTGACGTGATGATTCCCGAATTTATCCGCACCCATCGTGGGGATGAGGGCTTTTTTGATGAGTGTGAGTTATTTGCCCCCCTTGCGGACGGCGCCGGGATTATCTTCGTGGTTGACGGCTCACGACCGGTCAGGCAGATCGATGCCATTGAAATGGAAATCCTTCGAAAAACCGGACTTCCCCGGATGATCGTCATCAACACCAAAGACAAACAGGCTTCCGAGAACATAGAAACATGGAAGCGCGAGGCCAGAAAAAATTTTAACATCATCAGAATCTTTGATGCCCACCGGGCAAGCTTTGCCCAGCGCATAGACCTGTTGGAAAGTCTGAAGCATATTGACCCGGACTGGCAACCGGCGCTGGAAAACACTGTCCTGGCATTCAAGGCTGACTGGCATCAGCGTCTCGAAGAAACCGCCGCAATTATCGAGCAGCTTCTGCAAACCACCATCAGACATAAAGTCGAAGGGGTATGCAAGGATCCCGGAGAGATCGAAACAGTCCGTGATCAACTGACCGAATCATATCAAAATCAGATCACTGAGTTTGAAAAACAAGCACATCAACGAATCAAAAAACGTTTCAAACACAATATCTTCTCTTATGAACTCCCCAAACATTCCATTCTCCAAACCGATCTGTTCGATAAAAAAACATGGCAGATACTTGGCCTGACCCACCTGCAAATGGCCCTCGCCGGGGCGGGAATAGGCGCGGGTATCGGATCACAGGTGGATCTGGCACTGGGGGGGCTCACTTTTGGGGTATTCACAGCAGTGGGTTCGATCCTTGGAGCGGGGTCGGCAGCAGCCGGTACAAAGAAGATGGCCCATACCAAACTCATGGGACTGCCGCTAGGGGGCACGAAAATCCAGGTCGGTCCGGTTGAAAAAGACCAGCTTCTGTATGTTCTGATAGATCGATCACTTATCTATTTTTACCATGCGATTAACTGGGCTCACAGTCGCAGGGAGACGCTCGAGGTCGGTGAATTTGCAGAAACAGACATTTCCGCGCATCTAAGCGCCGCATGGAAAGAGGAATTCAAAAAACCGACCCGTGAGTTTCTCAAAGCACTTCGAAAAGAAGACAGCAACACGATCAAAACAGCTTCCGCCTCGTTCCGTGAGAACATGGTAGGGATTCTTGAGAATATCTCCAATGTATGAGGCGCCTTTATTTATATCGGAAAAGCTTTCTCACCCAAAAGAATTAAGGAATTGTTCCGGTCGACGCTGAAGCAGAGCCATGTGAAACCTGATTGTATTCGTATCATCTTTTTGCCCAATGGTTAAAATCGTTTTAATATAGATATAGAACATGAAACATTACTGGTCATTGCTTTCCCTCTCGCAGTCTTTACGACGTTAAGAGCTATCCCCTTCTTATTCAGAGTGCTTACATAAAACGTCCTTGACATGCCATGGACAATTTTGATATCTGAGTGAATGCTCATTCATTCAGAAATGATTGAATATCCGATTTTTTTTTGCAATTCCAGCAAGTATGATTTAATAAAAAATCTTTACTATAAAAATCCAATGAAGGGAGATTATTTAACAACATGAAAGCAATCCTGGCGTTGATCATTGTGGCGACAGGCGCTGGTGTATTTACTTATGTACTCGCATCGCGCATGGCTCCACTTTTCAGGGCTGCACAAGGCCCTAAGGTAGATCGGATCGGAGAACGGCTGTTCGGTCTTTACCACTTTCCGCATCACAGGATGCCCCGGCCCGGTTATGGGGATTCGGGCGCCATCCATATCACTATAATTTTAAGTCTCATTGTTTTGTCCATCCATGTGTTGATGCTTATTTATAGCGGATTCACAGGGCTTCAGATGCCCGGACTGGAGACCACAGTGGGCGTCGCCTATGCGGCAATTTCAGATGTTGCACTAACCTTACTGCTGGCTGCGTGTGCGTTTGCCGCTTATCGCAGGGCCTATAAGAGACCTTCCCGATATGAAGTGCCTGAAAAATTTGGAAAAGACAAATCCAGACCATGGGCGATTTTTTTGATTTCTTTCCTTGGCGGAATAGCGCTTTTCGACATGCTTTTTCTTGGCAGTGCCGCTGCTGCTGCAAGTGCGGCAGGTGAAACTTACAGGTTTATCGTTCCTTTCACAGGCACCTGGTTTGCCGCGATTTTTATGAGCGGACTTTCAGCGTCTGCAGCAAATACCATTAATATACTTGTTTACTTTATCCTGCTAATCGGAATTTTCGTTTTTCTCAACCTCCTTCCCTTTGACAGGCTGTTTCACATGCTCACCGCACCGGCCACCGTATTTCTTAAAAAACTCGACAAAGGGACGGTCAAACCCGTTCAGTGGGGTATTGAAGATGACAAGGTGGCGGATCTGGAGTCCTTCGGCGTAAAGAAATTCGAGGATTTCAACTGGAAACATATTCTGGACTTCTATTCCTGCGCTGATTGCGGCCGCTGCAGTGAACACTGCCCGGCCAATGCGGTGGGACGCCCCCTTTCACCCCGGTTTATTTCGTTGAAGGGTCGCAATTATGCGTTTTCCCATTACCCGCTAAAAGGATCCTTCATTAAAAATGAAGCGCTTATCGGCGATGTTTATGAGGAAGATGAAATCTGGTCCTGTACCACTTGCGGTGCCTGCGAGGAAGAATGCCCGATAACCATAGAGTATATCGACAAAATTATCGATCTTCGTCGTGGCATGGTAGATGAAGGGATGGTTCCCCAATCACTCCAAAAGCCATTGAACGCATTGGGGAAACGGGGCAATCCAT
>SLIE01000260.1 GCA_007135795.1 Desulfobacterales bacterium | reverse complement strand
TGTCCAGTCTGACACCTGCGCAGCAGGTGATCAAGATTGTAAATGAAGAACTCACTGCATTGATGGGTTCCAAAAACGAGGATCTCAACCTTTCCGGCCCATCACCGGCATCGATTTTGCTGGTTGGTCTGCAAGGGTCCGGTAAAACGACCAGTGCCGGAAAACTGGCGGTTTTTTTGCGCAAACAGGGAAGAAATCCTTATCTGGTGCCGGTGGATGTGTACCGACCGGCAGCTATTGATCAGCTCAAAAAACTGGGCGGGCAGCTTTCCGTACCGGTTTTTGATTCCCAAACGGACATGAAACCTGTCAACATCGCCCGTCAGGCAAAAAAAGCCGCCGTGAACGAAGGATGCGACACGCTGATTTATGACACGGCGGGCAGGCTGCACGTGGATGAGTCACTGATGGAAGAGTTGGTTGAAATCAAAAAAACCGTTAACCCGTCAGATATCCTGCTTGTCGCCGATGCCATGACCGGGCAGGATGCGGTCAATATCGCCCATTCATTTAATGAAAGTCTCGATATCAGTGGTGTCATCCTGACCAAAATGGATGGGGACGCCAGGGGTGGGGCTGCGCTGTCCATTAAGGCCGTAACCGGAAAGCCGATCAAGTTTGTTGGTGTCGGTGAAAAATCAAACGCGCTTGAGCCATTCCATCCGGATCGAATGGCATCGCGCATTCTTAACATGGGGGATATGCTCTCGTTTATAGAAAAAGCGCAGAGCGTGGTGAACGAGAAAGACGCGGCGGAAATGGAACAAAAGCTGCGGAAAAATGAATTTACCCTGGAGGACTTCCGCAACCAGATGGCGTCGGTACGAAAAATGGGCTCCATCACTGATTTGCTAAAAATGATCCCCGGTCTTGGCAAGAGCAAGCAGCTTAACAACGTCAATATTGATGACAGGGAATTGGCAAGAATTGAAGCGATCATTAACTCCATGACACCGTCAGAACGTCGTTTCCACAATATCATCAATGGCAGTCGGAGAAAAAGAATCGCAAATGGGAGCGGTACATCTGTCCAGGATGTGAATAAGCTTTTGAAGAATTATAACCAGGTTTTGAAAATGCTTAAAAAATTTAACAAGGGTGGCAAAATGCGGGGACTGCCCCGCGGTATGATGCCTTTCTAAACAAGGAGAGATCGATTCATGTCAGTTAAAATCAGATTGGCCAGGCACGGCGCTAAGAAAAAACCCTTTTACAGGATCGTGGTTGCGGACAGCGAATACCCCCGTGACGGCCGGTATCTTGAAAAAGTTGGCACTTATAATCCCATGGTGGAACCGGTGCAGATTACGTTGAAAAACGACCGGATCGCTCATTGGATAGGCCAGGGTGCCATTCCGACGCCCACGGTGAACAGTCTGCTCAAAAAGGAAGGTTTCGGAAAGACGGAAGAGCCTTCTGCGTAACCGGGCATTTTGCCATGCATGTTGATAAACGATGCGCGATTGTTTTTGACTTCGGATTTGATCCGAGATTCCCTCAGCCATTTAAAGGAGATGTATCTATGAAAGAGCTGATCACTTATATTGCAAAGGCGCTCGTGGACAATCCGGATGAAGTGACGGTCAGGGAAGTTGAAGGAGAACAAACATCCGTACTTGAACTCAAAGTGGCAAAAGAAGATCTGGGAAAAGTAATCGGGAAACAAGGACGTACCGCCAGGGCAATGCGGACCATATTGAATGCCGCGTCCGCAAAGATCAAAAAACGTACCGTGCTTGAAATCGTTGAAGAGTAATCGGGGATAATGGATCCGGATCAACTTCTGCAAATTGGTAAAATCACCGGTGCTTTCGGTGTCACAGGTGAAGTGAAGATTTTTAGAATGGCCGAGGATCTGATGCATTTTCATCCCGGCCGCCAGGTGATGCTTCTGGAAAAAGGGGGGGGATATACACATTACACCGTTGTTACGGCAAAACCCCATAAGAACATTCTCCGGGTCCGGTTTGAAGAAATCGAAGACCGAAACGCAGCGGAAGAAGTGGTGGGCGCCCGTTTGTTCATTCCCCGGTCGGCACTTCCGGAAACCGATTCCGATACCTGGTACTGGTGCGATTTGATCGGATTGGATGTTTACAGTGTCGATGAGCTTTACGTCGGTCGTGTGACGGCCATGATCGATACAGGCAGCAACGATGTGTTCGTGGTTTCAAACGACGATGGCGAGACGCTCGTACCGTTTATTGAATCCGTCGTTATTGAAATCAATCCCGAGAATGGGCGCGTGGTGGTTGATTTGCCGGAAGGGTTATAAGGGGAAGATGAATTTTTCGGTTTTAACGATCTTTCCCGGTATGTTTGACGATTTTGCTTCCCATGGCATTATTCGGCGCGCCATTGAAAGTGGTTGCTTAAGGTTTGGTGCCGTCGATATCCGGGATTTTGCGGAGGGCCGGCACCGGGTTACAGATGATCGGCCTTATGGCGGCGGTTCGGGAATGGTAATGAAACCGGAGCCGCTTGCCGCGGCTATTAAAGCGGCAAAAGATATCAACCCCGAAGGCAAAACCATACTGATGTCTCCCCAGGGAAGACGCTTTGATCAGTCTGAAGCACAAGCGCTCGCATCTTTCAGGGATATTGTTTTTGTATGCGGACGCTATGAAGGGGTTGACGAACGGGTTTATGAAAATTATATCGATGATGAGCTTTCCATTGGTGATTATGTCCTGACCGGCGGAGAGCTTGCCGCCATGGTTGTAATGGATGCGGTTATCCGATTGGTACCGGGAGTCCTCGGGAATGAGAATTCATCTGCATCTGATTCGTTTTCCGATGGGTTGCTCGAACACGCCCATTATACACGACCCGATGTGTTTGAAGGAAAATCCGTCCCGGAGGTGCTCCTTTCCGGGCATCATGAAAATATTGAAGATTGGCGAACAGAGTCTGCCCTCATCCGAACCTTTTTAAAGCGACCGGATCTTATGCTGGAGCGTCATTTTTCAGAGCAGGAAAAACAGATATTGCAAAAATGGCAGCGGTATCTCGAAACGCTTATCGGGGATAATTCGTGAGCAGTGGAAAATGCGTGAATCGCGAAGCGATTAATGGTACACCTTACGATGTTGAGGTGGGAAACACGGACATTTCGGGTGCAGTGGAAAGGGATGTAAAATCCGGCCCGAAAAGTATGATCCGTCTTGCCCTGGTACATTATCCGGTTAAAGGGAGAAAGGGAGAAACCATTGCTTCCGCCATAACCAATCTGGATCTTCATGATATTGCCAGGACTGCGAAAACGTACGATATCGAAAGATTTTATGTTGTAACGCCACTGAAGGACCAGAAGTCGCTGGCTGAAAAGATCATGTCGCATTGGCAGCAAGGCGCAGGGGCGAGTTATAACCCCGACAGGGGAAAAGCGTTTGACCTGGTAAGGGTTGTGGCAGATATCGGAGAAGTTGTTGCTGATATTGAAAGCCATGGGAAAACGAAGGTAAAAATCGTTGCCACCAGCGCTGTTAATAGCGGGCGTTCTACCGGATTCAATGAATTTAAAGAGATCCTTGCGGCGCCTGCAAATAAACATTATGTCTATTTGCTTGTGCTGGGCACGGCCTGGGGATTGGCGGATGAAGTGCTCGACCACGCGCATTATATTTTGTCGCCCATTTGCGAAGGGTCCGCATATAATCATCTTTCGGTCAGGTCTGCGGCCGCTATAATGATGGACAGGATACTGGGTGATGCTTCGGCTTGAAATAAGAAAATTTATCGATTTTATCACATAGTGCAAACGGATTTCGGTCGTGTTTTGGATCGACGGAGCCGTCTTAACATTTGAGAGGTTATTATGGACATTATCAAACAGATTGAAAGAGAGCATCTTCGTTTGGACCTGGAAGAATTTTCACCCGGTGATCGTGTAAAAGTTCATGTGCGGATCCGGGAAGGTGAAAAAGAACGTGTACAGGTCTTTCAGGGAGTTGTCATACGAAAGAAAAACGGCATGACCAATGCGACATTCACTGTGCGCAAGGTTTCCTACGGAATTGGCGTGGAGCGGGTTTTCCCTACCAATTCGCCGGCGATCGATAAAATCGAGGTCCTTGAAAAAGGCAGCGTGAGACGCTCAAAGATTTACTATTTGCGCGGTCTCAAAGAAAAAGCAGCACGTATGAAACTTCGTGGGAAATAAGTGAAAAAAATTTGAAACAGGTTGCTGGAGAGCAGGACAAAGCATATCGACGCCTGGCCAAATAAGAGACAAACGAGTTGATTTTCAGTTTCCAGGTGAGGCGTGTAGACTGAATTTATTGTGACATCAGCAAGTTTATTTTTCTATTCACTTGCCACAGTAACCCTTTTTTTACTTATATTCATGTGTTAGCGAGATCCCCGCAAATCACTTCAAAAGTGATTTGCGGGGATCTCTAATCAAGACCACCAAACCTCTCGCTGTGATGGATTGATCCATATGGCCGATATGTATGAGTTGGCTCAATCTATGTGGGAATATGAGGCAATGGGGGTAAGTGAAGGGTTTTCGATGATTGCCGGAGTGGACGAAGCAGGGCGGGGTCCACTTGCGGGACCGGTTGTTTCCGCGGCTGTTATTCTGCCGGCGGATTTTTCCGTTGCCGGTGTAACAGATTCAAAGCAGTTGACACCCCTGAAACGAAGCCTGTTATATGAGGAAATATACCGATGTGCCCTTAGTATAGGCATCGGAATTGTGGATCCGGTTGAAATTGACCGGATCAATATTTTGCAGGCTTCACTGACCGCCATGGCAATGGCAGTTGAAAATCTCAATCCATTGCCGGATTTGCTTCTTGTTGATGGAAATGTTTTGATCGCGCCATGCAGGTTCAACCACTGTCCGGAAAATCTGAAGCAAAAAACCATCGTGGGCGGCGATGCAAAAAGTATATCCATTTCCGCGGCCTCTATTGTTGCCAAGGTGACTCGGGATAGCATAATGACCGGATATCACCTTGATTATCCGGAATTCGGCTTTCCCTCGCATAAAGGGTATGCAACAAAGGCTCACCTTGCGGCTATTGCGCAGTTTGGGTGCTGTCCCATACATCGCCGCAGTTTCAAGGGTGCGGGAGGGGAAATGTTCAAACAGCAAAATCTGTTTCCTCATGATCCTCTCTAAAATGCCTGGTCCTATATATTGAGGGGAAGTACCTGTGAAAGCAAGACTTGCTTTGCATTGTTTGAGTGATGGTGTCTCGATCGCTTTTTGGCAACTGATTCCCTAAACCTGATAAGGTCTGTTACATGCCCCATGAGCGCCAGAAATACGGTGGTTTTGGTGAAAACCTGGCTGTGGGGTATATCGTCAGCAGGGGGTATAGAATTATTGAAACCAATTATAAAAATCGTCTTGGGGAAATTGACATTATCGCCAGGGACGGGGACGTAATCGTTTTCATTGAAGTGAAATCCCGTCGATCAAACAGATTCGGCTCTGCCAGAGCTTCTGTCAGTAAGTCAAAGCAGCGTAAAATTTCAATGGTGGCACTCGGTTACCTTAAGTCTAATGGCGGGACCGGTCAGAAGGCCCGTTTTGACGTGGTCGCGATAAATTCTCATGAAAGCGGACCTGAAGATCACATTGAATTGATTCAGAACGCGTTTGATCTTGCTTATGGATGAAAAAAACAGAGCAGAAAAAAGTACCCTCTATGTTGTTGCCACCCCTATCGGCAACCTCCATGACATGACCTTCCGGGCGGTTGGTATTCTTGAAAGCGTCGATTTGATAGCTGCGGAAGATACACGTCATACCGCACGGTTGCTATCTTTTTTTAATATCACCACAAAATTGTTATCCTGTCACGAGCATAATGAAACCATGCGTGCCCGGCAGCTTGTTGAAAGGTTGTTGTCCGGGGAGAGCGTCGCCCTGGTTTCCAATGCCGGAACCCCTTCCGTGTCCGACCCTGGATATCGCATCGTTAAACAAGCCATTGCCGCAGGTATAAAAGTTGTTCCCATTCCCGGCGTATCCGCGGCGATAACCGCTCTTAGTGCGTCCGCCATGCCTTCGGATATGTTTTGTTTTATCGGTTTTATCACGAAAAAAAAAAGCCGACAGGATGCCTTTTTGAATGAGTTGGCCGAAAGAAGGGAGA
>SLIE01000539.1 GCA_007135795.1 Desulfobacterales bacterium | reverse complement strand
TTAAAAGACCAGGGGATCTGGGAAATCCGCGGGGAGGCACAAGACTTCGTTTATTCCAAGATCATGTGCTGGGTGGCCCTGGACCGGGCGATCGCAATGGCCGATCTGCTCGAGGCGGCCGACCGGGTGCCATACTGGGAAAAGATGCGCACCCAGATCAAGGATGCGGTCGTAACCCACGGATGGAACGAAAAGATTGGTGCATTTACCCAGGCATTTGAAAACGAGGCACTCGACGCCTCCAACCTGATGATCCCCATCGTCGGGTTCCTTCCGGCGGACGATCCCAGGGTCTTGTCAACCTTGACAGTAACTGAAGAAAAACTGACCGACGCCAGGGGGCTGGTCTACCGATACAAGTCGGTCGACGGACTGGAAGGCGAAGAAGGATCATTTCTTCTTTGTACGTTCTGGCTTTCTCACGCCCTGGCCTTGGCCGGCAGGGTGAAAGAGGCCCGGAATGCATTTGAAAATGCCGCGGCTTATGCAAATGATGTCGGGCTCCTGTCCGAAGAAATCGACCCTGGAACCGGGGAACTGATCGGCAATTTCCCCCAGGCTTTCAGCCATATCGGCCTGATCAACGCTGCCTGGGCCATTTCCCAGGCAGAAGGAGAGATATAGAAGCATTTTACCGGAGGGCACGGAGAATACAAGCTATCTCAAAATAATCTAACCCCCTCTGGTGTCGTTGTGAGGCGCTTCAAAATGCTCACATATACGTATATGCTCCGCTTTTTCATCGCCTCTCGCCTTGCCAGCGGGCACGATCTTTTTTTTGAGATAGCTTGTAATCAGGGTTGATTATGTTCATTCCCCCAACATCATGTAGTACAGCATGGTTTCAGCGGCATTTTCCGTAATGCTGAGTCGAATTTCCATCTGGTTTTCGATGTTTTGAAACAATTAATTACTTGCCGTTTCCTGGAGTAATCCTTATCGTCAAATCACATACAATAACGTACCAGTTATCTTTATGTGGGTACGACTACTTTTTACGACAATCATTTTCAAAAACCGTACATGATGCGGGTACACGGACAATATCATGGCGAGACTCGATGCATTACCCGCGATGTGCTCACATATTGCGGATCTGCCTTGTCCGCATTTTGACAAGACAGCCTGGCAACCGGCCCATAGCTGTCAAAGCGGCGTGTCTCCATAATCTCCACGGCCGGACTTCATCGCCGTGGGGAAACGGTTTCTTGTTCCCATGGGACAATAGCGAGCAGCATCTAGCAAACGAGCACTAAATATGAGTAAAGAAAGGGACGTGTCGCATGAATAAGAAAAAACTACTGGTTGCCGGTATCATCATTTTCCTGCTCGTTTTGTTTTATCTGCTTGATCTGGGCCGGTTTCTGACGCTCGATTTTCTTCAGGGCAGCCTTGATCGGTTTCATGCCTTTTACGCGGAAAATCGTCTTTTGACCCTGTCGATCTACTTTCTCATCTATGTCGGGGTAACGGCACTATCCCTGCCGGGGGCCGCGGTCATGACCCTTGCCGGCGGCGCCTTTTTCGGTTTGATCGTCGGGGTGGTCGTTGTCTCTTTTGCCTCTACTATCGGCGCGACGCTGGCGTTCCTCGTGGCGCGCTTTTTATTTCGGGATACAGTTCAAAACCGTTTTGCAGACCGCCTCAAGGCAATTAATGAAGGTGTGCGCAAGGACGGCGCCTTTTACCTGTTTACGCTTCGGTTGGTGCCGGTATTCCCTTTCTTTTTGATCAACCTGGTAATGGCATTGACGCCGATTCGGACATGGACCTATTACTGGGTCAGCCAGGTGGGGATGCTGGCCGGAACAATTGTCTATGTCAATGCCGGCACCCAGCTTGCAGCGGTGGAATCGACCGGTGACCTTCTCTCCTTTCGATTGATCGGGGCGTTTGTCCTGCTGGGCCTGTTCCCATGGATTGCCAGGGCGATCGTCAGATGGGTTCACACAATCCGCGTTTACCGGGGCTGGAACAAGCCGAAACAATTTGACCGCAACCTGATCGTCATCGGCGCCGGTTCCGCCGGGCTGGTGACCGCCTATATCGGCGCCACGGTGAAAGCCAGTGTCACGCTGGTGGAAAAAGGTGCCATGGGGGGAGATTGCCTCAACACCGGCTGTGTCCCGTCCAAGTCTCTCATTAAAAGTGCCAGGGTGGCTCATTATATTCGTCAGGCGGGTGATTACGGGTTGAGCGCCGCGCCTCCCGGAGTCGATTTTTCCCGGGTAATGAGCCGGATACACGAGGTGATCAGAAAAATCGAACCCCACGATTCGGTTGAACGTTACACGGAGTTGGGTGTGGATGTGCGCAAGGGAAGCGCCCGACTGGTATCGCCGTGGGAGGTGGAGATCGAAGAGGCGCAGGGTGCCACACGGTTGAGCGCCCAAAGCATCGTGATCGCCACCGGCGGCAAACCGATGGTGCCGCCGATTCCGGGTCTCGATCAGATTGACTATCTTACTTCCGATACCCTCTGGAACCTGACCGAACAGCCCGGACGACTGCTGGTCCTGGGGGGCGGCCCCATTGGTTGCGAGCTCGCACAGAGTTTTGCCCAGCTTGGCACCCGGGTCATTCTCGTTGAAATGTCGGACCGGCTGCTGGTTCGCGAAGACCCCGAAGCCTCGGAACTTGTGGCCCAGGCGATGCGGGCGGATGGCGTTGATTTGCACCTGGGCTACCGGGCCGTGGCATTTGAAAAGGATGATAGCGGCGGCGCCATTGTGGTCCTTGAAGGTAAAGACGAAGAACGCAATGCAGCACAGATCCGGCTATCCTTCGACCAGGTTTTAGTCGCCCTGGGGCGGAAAGGGCATACCGAGGGTCTGGGTCTTTCCGAAATCGGCATCGCGTTGAACCCAAACGGTACGGTGGTGGTCGATGAATACCTTGAAACCCGTTTCCCGAACATCCATGCCTGCGGCGATGTAGCCGGACCTTACCAATTTACCCACACCGCTTCCCATCAGGCCTGGTTTGCGGCCATAAACAGCCTGTTCGGCCGGTTTAAAAAATTCAAGGTCGATTACCGGGTCATTCCCTGGTGCACATTTACATCACCGGAGGTGGCACGCGTGGGACTCAACGAACAGGAGGCCAAAGAACGGGGAATTGACTGCGAGATTACCCGTTTCAACATGGATGAACTGGATAGAGCCATTGCCGACGGCGCTGAAACGGGGTTTGTGAAAGTGCTGACCGCCCCGGGGTCGGACCGTATACTGGGCGCTACGATCGTGGGGGAGCACGCGGGGGACTTGATCGCCGAGTACATCATGGCCATGAAATACAAACTGGGACTTAATAAAATATTGGGGACCATTCATATCTATCCGACCCTGGCCGAAGCCAACAAGTCCGCCGCCGGGACCTGGAAGAAAGCCCATGCGCCGGCACGATTGCTCAACTGGATCGGCCGATATCATCGATGGGGGTTGAAACGGTAGGACTGATCAGATGCAAAAGGAGTAAATGGCAGGAGTCGGCGATTTGCCGTTCCGACCCGTTGAAGAATCAGGTCACTTTGATTACGGGAGTTCCTCGGGCATCGGCAAAGGGAGCTCCCTATGGCTGGCGAAGGTAATGTTCGTTACCCGCTGTTTTTTTCAATTCATCTTCCACGATGGCCATGAACTCTTCTTTGGCAAGGCTGCCGGAGAACATCTGTTTATTGATGATAAAGGTCGGGGTTACCGTGACGCCTGCGGCGAGTCCGTCCTGGATATCTTTTTCAACCTGCTCCCGGTAAGTGCCTGAAGCGCGGCATTGTTCGAATTTCCGTTCATCGAGTCCCAGCTTTCGGGCAAATGTATCAAATGTATTTTCATCCGGTTCTTCATTATGGGCAAACAGGAGGTCCTGATACTCCCAGAACTTTCCCTGTTCGTAGGCGCACCGGGCCGCTTCGGCCCCTTCCCTGGCGCCCTTGTGCATGTCCAATGGAAATTCCTTGAAAACCCATCGCACCCTGTCTCCGTAGGCGTTTCGAACATGATCTTTCATCGGATGCATCTTCCGGCAATACGGACAGAAATAATCCGAGAACTCGACGATCACCACCGGGGCATTGACAGGGCCCAGCGCGGGGCTGCCAGAGATGTCGACATCGAGAAACGGCAGGGTCGGTTTGTTTAACCAAATCTCGATGGAATAGCGTTCTTTAAGAGATTCGATAAGTTTCCCGCGCTGCGCCTTTTCCATTATGCCCGCCGATGCGATTTCTTTCTCCTCTTTTTCCGACAGCCGCTCCAATATCATTTTCTCCAACCGGTCTCGCTTGAGCTGGTAGATTTTCATTTCATACTCATGGATCGCCTGCTTGAGGGGTATTTCGAGTTCCCGGGCGAAAATCGTCTCTCCATTGATCCGGGCGACCGGAATATCGGATGCCTCGTCATCCGGGACCGGGCACAATCCCATCTCTTCAACATTTTCCCGGGAAATCAGAAAATTGGAGATCATGAAGAAGAACAAAGCAATGGCTGCGGCCGGCCAGAACAGGTCCAGGGAAAAGGTGTACAAAAAAAGCCCCACCACCACAATCGCATTTAACATGCAAAAGATACAGAAGGCCCCGATGGAGATCATGATCCACAAGAAGGTGAACTCAAATCCGATGCCGGCCATCACTGCCGGGAAAACCAGGGCCGGGACAGCAAATATCAGTACAATCAAGGCCAGGTAATAGACCAGGCCCCACCAGGCAATCGGAAGACGAAGCAGTGTGAAATCCATGGTTTTCTGGCAACCACCCCCGAAGATCGCGCAGAACGATGCGATCGCCGGAACATGTTTTTCAAGGATGGACAAAACGGAAACGCATATGCCGGCAACAGCCAGAATTAAAAGCGCCGTGACGGAAAATTCGCCTGCGGGGATCATTTTTCTCCTTGTTTGCGTTTAATCGTTTTCAATACAGATACCAAAATCGTGGGCATGGGGTCCGTGTTTGTCAAACGGGAAAAAACACCAAAAATGAATCCTGGCTCGATTGTCGGTTCAATGGATAACGTCGTAAAATGCGTGTTATGTCAGATTTCTGTAGGATATAGAAAACGTATAATTTTATGGACGTCTCCCATACTCCCTTGTATATTCATAATAATCGCTTATTGGAATGGGGTAGGTCAGGCGGTATTCGCCACCGTCATGATTTAAAAGGAGCAAGTACGAAAAATTGTCGTCAACAATCAGGTTATACAGCGCCTTGATTTCCACCGTTTGAAGATAAAGGAAGCGTGACATATGGCAGGAAAAATAAAATATACGGCAATTACGTTGGTCGTGCTTCTGGGGGTCATTTTTCTCGTCCTTACGTTTGCCGTGGATTCGATGGTGAAATCGAACATCGAACAAATCGGGGGCGAAATGACCGGAACCCGGGTGACGGTGGACGATGTGTCGATTTCCGTTTTCTCAGGACAAGGGACAATAAGCGGATTGCGGGTTTACAACCCCGAGGGATATCAAACCGAGCATGCCCTGACTGTGGAGGATTTCTCCATTAAACTTGATTTGTGGACGCTGCTGTCGGACATGATCATGATCGAGGAGGTGATCATCAGCGGTCCGGTCGTTTTCGTGGAGCAGAAATTGCCCGAAAACAATCTGATCAACATCCTCGGCCGAATAAAAGAGGCCGAATCCAAAGGAACATCAGCGGAAACCGATATTTTCATATCTTATTTTCTGATTAAAAAGGGATCGGCCCATTTTTATACGGAGATCGGCGGCGAGCGTTCCGTCCGGGTGGATATGGACGCCATAGAACTGCGCGATCTCGGTGGAGGTGACCAGGGACGTACAATTGAAAAGGTAGTAAGGGAAATTGCCAGCCGAATTATCGAGCAGGCCCACCGCACCGTCTCCAGGGAAGGGGTGGATCAATTGAGAGACCTGTTCGAAAAACTTTTCCGGTAACCGCCCGACCGAACTTTATATGTTACGCGCGCAAAAACTTTCCGGGAATAAAAGGTGGAATGTAATCTGGCGAATGTTGAATTGTTTAGCGACAAGGCACGTTGTCGTGCCTGACGGTATCAGCTTTGCGGTGACGGCTTCAGGCTTGAATTGGAGCAGATCCTTCTTATTATAAAAGTTATTATGAAAAAATCAGACTT
>SLIE01000516.1 GCA_007135795.1 Desulfobacterales bacterium | reverse complement strand
CGTTTCCGGATATGCATAATTTCGGTTTCGGGTTTTCCAGGCACCTGGATAATGGGGGCCGGATAGATTTCGGCGCGGCATATATTTATCACAAAGGGTACGAGATCCCGCCGGAAGGGAGCAAAAACCTGACGTCAACGGATTATTTCAATGACAAGACCAATATGTTCGCAGGCCAGTCCATTGAGCAGGATTTTGAGATTTACCTCTTTTCTATCGGGTTCATGGTGCCGTTTGAAGCGTACACGGCTTATCAGAAAGGGAATGCGGAAAAGATGCGCAAGCGGTTCAGGTTGTTAAATCCATTCAAGAGGTCTCCCGCGGGAGAATAGCTAAGGGTCCGCCAAGCGATGAATTATCTAAGCAATGCATTTCCCTAAATGAATAACCCCGCCGAAGCGATAGTGATACCACCGCTTTAAACCTATGATCCTTTTTTACCCGGTTGCCCGTTTTTTCTGGTTGCAGGGTTCCTGTTGTTCTCCGTAATGAATTACGCCGGAGTCGGAAGCGTGCGAGGCGAATGATCCGGAAAGGTAATCCAGGCAAACCCGGTTGAATTCCTTCGGAGCCTGAATGTTGCAGACATGCCCGCACTCTTTGATGATATGTAACACACTATTCGGATCCCGGCCCGCCCAGGCGATAACCTGGTCCAGAAACAGGTGGTCCTGGCTGCCGGAGACAAGGAGTTTCGGCACTTGTTGAAGGGCGGGGCTTTCCAGTTCCAGCATGTGCATGGGGAACTGCATTATCAGGGAATACCATTTCCTGAACTCCTTGCTCCCCAGCTTGTGGGCTTCCCTGACAAAGATCTTTCTTCCCTGTTGCTGGCTTTGACGCGGCATCATCAGCCATGCAAAAAAACGGTATAGCCACATGTATGGTATGACATGTTTGAGTGCATGCCCGGCGTACAGAAGTCCCCGGGTCCGAAAATCGAGTCCGGGTGTGGCCCCGCCCAGGATAAGGGACTTGATTCTGGAAGGGTGGTAAAGCGCCATGAAAGAGCCGATGATCGATCCCATGGAGATACCCATGACGTGGGTCCGGTCTATCTTCAGATGATTGAGCAGCCGGATCATCTCCGCTACAAGCCCATCAAACGTATAAGCCGGCAATGTCTCCCGGGTCCGGCCGTGTCCGAAAAAATCAGGAAGAAGCAGGTTGTGGTTTTTAGATAAATCCGCAACCTGTTTATACCAGATCGTGGAACTCCCCCCCATGCCGTGCAGCAGGAGGATCCAGTCCTTGTCATTTTCAGTATGTTCTATTGTTTGATAATTAAGCATAGGTACAATTATAATATCTCATTTATTATGAAAAACAGAAGATTCGGATTTACGTGCGTTGCTGGAAACCGCCGTTGAAATTATTGATAAATCTGTGGACAGGTCGTATGGATTGGCTGTTATTCCGGCAACCCCATGCTTTAAAGCGGCCGGACCGGGATGCCGCCCTGGATTTTGGTTTGTATCTCCTTATGCATAAGAATTCCCGAAATCATGACCGCCCCGTTCGTGTGGCGATTCACGCTGGTAGCCGATACCGATCCTGTTGATCCGGACAGATTTTATATTTATACAGCAAAAAGCTGTTATTGTCAAATAATTCGTAAGGTTAATTAGTTTAAAGTCAGCCGGCCCCCCTTCATCGGAAAGAAATCAGGCTTACTACTGTGCCCATCCCGGCACGCGCATCATGTCAATACCCCAGATTAACGGCAGGTAGAACAATGTCAGGACCGTGATGATCACCACGCCGAAGAGGTTCAAAAAAACGCCGGCTTTTGCCATCTGCGGGATGGATATGTACCCGCTGGCAAAAACAATGGCGTTGGGGGGGGTGGCGACGGGCAGCATGAACGCAAACGAGCACGCCAGCGCGGCCGTTGCCATGAGCGCGTAGGGATGCATCCCCATGGCCAGCGCCATGGCCGCCATAACCGGCATCAGCATGGTGGATGTGGCCGTGTTGGAGGTTATCTCCGTCAAAAAGATGGCAAGGGTAACCACGGCGCAAACAATCAGAAGCATGGGGGCGCCTTCCAAAACCGTAAGCCGCGTGGCGAGCCATTCTGCAAGCCCGGTTTCGGAGAACCCCCCGGCAACGGCAAAACCGCCCCCGAAAAGGATGAGGATCCCCCATGGCAGACGCCCCATGGTCTTCCAGTCCAATAGAAACCTTCCCTTTCGCAGGTCCACCGGCCAGGCGAAAAGGACCAGTGCGCCCAGGATGGCAATGGTGGCATCGCTCATGCCGGGAAAGATATCCGACAGGAGAAAACCCCGGATCAGCCACAAAACCGCAACCGAGGCAAAAACAACGAGGACGCGCAGCTCTTCCTTGCCGATCGGTCCGAGTTTTCTTCGTTCCTCGCGAATGAGGGCTTGTCCGCCGGGAAGTTCCTTGAATGTGATTTTAAAGGCGATGTTCGTCAGGTAGTACCAGCAGAAAAGAAGCGACACAACGGCCAGCGGTACGCCGTAGGTCATCCACTGGCCGAACCCGATATCCTGATCGTACATTTCCTTGACCACGCCGGCAAATACCGCATTGGGCGGTGTGCCGATCAGAGTTGCCACGCCCCCTATGGAAGCGGAATAGGCAATGCCCAGCATAAGGGCGGTTCCGAACGCGAATTTTCCTAGTGACACGTCAACATCAAGGTTTTCATCTTTTATGAGCACCGCGAATTGGAGTATGACGGCCAGTCCGATGGGCACCATCATCATGGTCGTTGCGGTGTTGGATATCCACATGGAAAGAAAGGCTGTGGCCACCATGAACCCGAGTATAATCCGTTTGGGCCCGCCGCCGATCAGCAGGATGATGTTCAAGGCGATGCGACGGTGAAGGTTCCATTTTTCCATCGACAGGGCGATCATAAAGCCGCCCATGAAGAGAAAGACCAGATGGTTGGCGTAGGAGGGCGTGACGCTGGCGGTATTCATTGCGCCGGTCATCGGGAACAAAACGATTGGTAGCAAAGCCGTTGCCGGTATGGGCAGGGCTTCGGATATCCACCACACGGCAATCCAGATGGTGCTTGCCAATACGGCATGGGCTTCCGGCGTCATGCCGGCGGGGGTGGGGATAAGATAAATCACTAAAAACAACACAGGGCCCAGAAACAATCCGATTCTCTGGCGTGGACTGTAATAGTCGTAATCACCGCCCGGATCATCGCCACCCCCGCTACCACCACTCCCGGCCGGCCCGCCCCCATTGCCGCCGGGGAGTACTTCTTCCGCAAGAGCTTCTTTCTCTTGTTCGTTGCTTGTCACGGTGCTGAGAAGGGTGGACGGAAAACTGAAAGAAAATAATTTTTTCGTCTGGCAGTGCACCTGCCACAAGTAGGCCCAGAAAACGTTTAGAGATCCGCTTAAGCTGCCCATGGTGATCACCCTTTATGGTTGATATTCTTCCGGAAAAATCGGATGGCGTCGGAAAAATCGGATTCAGCCGATTTTTCTGTTTGATTCCTTGAAACCGTGCACTCTACTTATTTATTGATAAAGTATTTCTTTTTTTTAGCGGAAACAAATTTTTTTGTTTCCGTTGGGGATCGGAATGCTCTTGTATACACGGATGATCGGTATTTATTAGTATTTAAGGGGAAATACGATTTTGAGATGACAACAACGCCAATTTTCGTTTCATTGGATGATAGAGGATGATAGAAGAAGAGCGGGAGCAATGATGGAAATAGAAAAGCGCAGGGTTTAGATCACGCGGTTTTCGAGGGTGCCGATTTTTTCAATAGTGGTCTGGAGAAGGTCGCCGGGAGCAAGAAAAACCGGGGGTTTTCTTATAAAACCGACCCCTTCCGGCGTTCCCGTGAGAATGACCGTGTCGGGCAGAAGGGTGGTGTCCTCGCTCAGGAACGCTATCAGGTGAGGTATGGTATATAGCATGTCCGAGGTATTGCTTTGTTGCATAATATTGCCGTTGAGGATGCAGGAAATGTCGAGCGTTCCGGGGTCTGGAATTTCATCGGGGGTCACCAGCCAAGGCCCCAGCGGGCAGAAGGTGTCGAAGCTTTTCCCTCTGACCCATTGACCGCCGCCCGCATGTTTCTGCCATGATCGGGCAGATATGTCGTTTGCAATGGTGTACCCTTTGATGTAGTTCGCGGCGTTTTCCGCTTTCACGTTTTTTGCGGTCTTCCCGATCACCACGGCGAGCTCCGCTTCGTAATCAACCTGCGGATTTATTCTGCAGGACTCGGGGAGTATGACAGGGTCGTTGTGCCCGGTGACGGATGCGGGATTTTTCATGAAAAGAACAGGGTGCTTTGGAAGTGCCATGCCGGTTTCCCGGGCGTGGGCACCGTAGTTGAGGCCGATGCACATGATGGCCGCAGGCTGAAGCGGGGGGAGCATTTTTGCAATCGTATATCTTTTGCCGGTTATTTCAAAGCCCGGGATATCGGGGTGAGAAACGACCTCTATCGCCGTTTCCCCGTCCGGACTTGTGCCGAGCCGAATAATCTCTTCCGGATCGATAAACCGGATTATCTTCATCTCTCCCCTTTTGTGGCTATAATAGAAAATGATGCGTTTAAGTGGCGGCGGTTTATGGATTGCGCCTTTTCCGAAATCTAAGGGAAAAGGCGCGATCCGGTCAACCTTTTTTTATAATATCCGGTTTTACGATTTCTGATTTTATGATATCCGGATCGGCCATAAGGCCCGGAACATACTTGATGAGCAGCAACAGGTAGAGCCCGACGCCAAGACCCAGGCCCCATGCAGGGCCGAATTTGGCGATGATCATGCCGACGAAGAAGGCGTAACCTTGAGCGGCCGGGGTTTTGACCATGGAAAGGGATATGTAGGCACAGGCGAACCCGGTTAAAATGAGCGTGATCGAGAGTGCGACCGGCAGGAGGGGTTGCATGAACGTGACGACCGGGACAAGGAAAATCAATATGAATGCCGGCCAATACCAATTGAAAGTGGCCGAATAAATGGAATCAAGATTCTGGCGACCGGTTTTGTAGCGTTCCGTTAAAAATACCTGGACCCCGGTCCACATGGGGCCGTGCAGTGCGATAAAGGGGCCTGCGGAAAGCAGCTGACCCATGTTGCGGATAAAAAGGATAATGTGGGATTTGGTGTTGTCGACTTCGATTTTTTCATCCGTGCGGGTCTTGCCGGCTTCTTCGAGCAGCGTATTGCCAAGGACCAGGTCACCGAACACGAACACATAAATCATAACCGCCAGCGGAAAGGCCTGGACGTAAAAGTCCCAGGCGGGCCACCCCGTAAAAAATGGCGATACCGCGGTGACATATTCTGTTATCTGGGGAATATGCAGCCCCCATCTGATATTGAATGTCAGTTCCCCCGTGATCGAGCCCACCACGGCAGCGACCAGAAAGCCCACGAGAAGCGCCATGGAGGCCATGAAGTTGAAGAATTTGTTGTTTTTTTTTGCCGTTCCGAACCATACGGAAAACATCAGAAAGATCACCACCCCCCATACCACCGGCAGGGTTATCGGCAGGGTTTTAAGCCTGTCGAATTCGGCGGTAAACGCGGCGATTGCACCGGCAAATATGATGGCCGCCCGTAATTCCACGGGGATCCATTTGAAAAAGGCGCTCCCCAGGCCGGTTACAGCAAAAAAGAGGAAAATGGCCGACAGGCAGACCGTAAGGGCGATCATGGCGTGTATGGCCGGAACTCCCGGGGTAAAGCCGGACAGAAAAACAATGACAAGGGGGAGTGCCGGCGTGATCCAGCCGGGTGCGTAGGGTTCACCAAAGAGAACGACGGGGACGAACCACAGCCAGAAAAGCTGTATCAGGACGATGGACCAGGCGACGTCAAATGGTACATTGAAAAAATTCATGGTCAATGCCGCTACCACGCCGCCCGTGGCTGTGGTGAGCAAACCTCCCTGAATCATTTCGGGCAGTGAAAAATTCACGTGAACACCCGGGATACGGGTGGTAAATTTTCCCCATCGAAAACCCGGTTGAACATCGCCGTCTTTTCTTTTTATTGCCATGGTTATTTCCTTCTATTGGTGGTTGTTGCCGCTGGGGGCGCCGGTCTTTGCCCTGTCAATACGGATCGGAGACAATAGGATTTTCCGGAAATCCGTGAGGGATACGGAAACT
>SLIE01000211.1 GCA_007135795.1 Desulfobacterales bacterium | reverse complement strand
TTACGATCGGTGATGTCCTCGTGACCAACCACCACTCTCCGGGGAGCATCCTCCAAAAAAGGTGTTACTTTGCCTGTGAACCATCGTTTCTTGTCCGGTGAATGGCATGGGTACTCCAGACTATAGAAATCACTTACTCCGGAAATAATAGCACGGATAGCTTCGGCGAAGGCTCCGGCCTCTTCGGCGTTATCACCGTGGGCATCGGAGCACACGGCCAGATAGTCGGCTCCTTCTGACACCTGCTGTGCGGAAATACCGTTGGATTGTGCGAACTCGCGCCATGCTCTATTAACCAAAATTACTGTTCCTTGTTGGTCCAGCACTGCTATGTGATAAGAGAGACCCTCTATGGTAGAACTAAAAAATTGGTTGAGGTCGGAAACCTTTTCCTCCGCCTGCTTGCGCTCGGTAATATCTCTTGAACTGAATACGATTTTTTCAGGTATCCCATTTTCATCTGCAATAAAATTTCCCCAGGTTTCAAGCCAGAGGTAAGAGCCATCTTTGCGCCTGTATCGATATTCGACTCTACGAGGATGATCCATTGCCACAAATTCGGCAAAGTCCTCCAATATATGAGGAAGGTCCGCGGGGTGTACAAAATCCATCACATTTTTTCCAATCAGGTCACCAAGTTCGTAACCAAGGATTTCATGTGATTTTCCGGCAAAGAGGATGTTGCCTTTCATATCGGTCAGCGCAAGCATGTCCAGCATGTTTTCGGTGACGATCCTGAATAACACAGCCTGCTCATCTCTTTTTTCAAGCTGGTTGCGCAACTGCTCGATTTGCAAATCCGCCGCGAGTTGATTTACATGCAATTCACGAACCATCAATTCTATTTCTTCGCGCGTTATGTGAGCGAGATTGGGGGGTGGAAGGGATTGCGCTTTTTGCTCTGCTTGTTCGCGGATTTGTTTTGGGTCGGGAAATGAAATATTGGTTCCGGGGTGGAGGGTATTTTTATTTTCCTCATTCATAATAGAGACCTCCCGAGAACGATAATGTCAGTAAAATTATCCGGCGGCTCACTTCATTCCAGTATAATTTGAACCGATGATATTCATAATATACCCATCGGAAGGTTTCCTTGCGATTTACTCATCTGTTTAGTGGAAATTATTGCTTTACAGGTATCGGAACACATTGCGGTTCAAGTGGAATCCCTGGCTTGCGAAAAAAGTAATTTATCAAGGGAGCATCAGTGCACCATACGGCTATTGCCTTCCAGTAATGCTAATTCCTGGCCAAAAAGGATTGCCAGATTCAAGGTGCAAATTTAAAGTGATGCCCGAGAATATTTCATGCGATATAATTCCCGTAAATACATTTAAATACATTTCTTCTTTTATTCCTTTTGCCTCCAAGTCAATCTGGAATTAGATTATATTCGGGATGTTTTTCTTTGGCACGAAAGGCATCACCCAAACAACTATATGCTTTGATGAACAACTGCCCCGTCTGCAGTCTGCTGGGTAGTAAAACTTTCCATTCAACAGGAGGCGGTTCGCATGATCCGACACGTAACACTTCTCTCGCTTCTGGCGACACTTGTGTTTTTACCGCTTTCCGCGATGGCGGCTGATCACAATCGTGTGGTGGAAAACGTCTTTATCATATTGTCAAGTGAGTCTCCCCAGACCCAGGGCATGGCTATGGTACTGGCCAACACCATGGTCGATGAGGGTGCCACAGTGGATGTCCTGCTGTGTGATGCAGCCGGCGACATAGCTCTGGCTCAAGGCGACGGTGGCCCCTCGCTTGCCCCCAAGGGGGTTACGCCCGGGAAGCTTCTTGGGTCTCTGATGGACAAGGGCGCGTCCATCTCTGTTTGTGCACTGTATCTTCCAAACAGCGGCTACAAGGAGTCGGATCTGGCAGAGGGGGTTTCGGTTGCCAAGCCACCGGAAATGACGGCCCTGATGCGGGATCCCAAAGTTCGCGTTTTCACTTTTTGAAAGACGGTACCTCGGGAGCCTTTTGTTCTCAGTCCCCGGCCGTACGCATTTACCCCTTTATCTTTTTTATTGATGATAGTCAGTAATTTCAACAATGGCCGGAAACAAACAGGTTACCCATTTCCTTTTCTATGCGCCGGTCAAACTTTTCCACGGCGATCTTGTAGTCTCTGCAAGGTGATCAGGTCCCTGAAGTGCTCGAAGAGGTCAAGAGCCAAAAGCATCCTATCAGGATGGCACCTGGTTGGAATGCTTAACCTCCGGACCGGAAGTGGTCGGTTGGAAAGAAAGGGAACGTATACCATTTGGCTATTATTTGTAAATCATAAACCCGTTAACGCAGGACGATGATAATTCCATAATTCGAGGGGCGTTCCAATCTTTTTGTTTTCGAGAAGGGATTTTCCAATGGGAGTAAATCGTAGGCCTGCCCATGACTCGCCTCCCGGTGGGGCGATCCATCCGCGGATACGGGAGACGAGTCAGTCAGGTTTTACGGATTTTTTTGTTTCGCCGTTTCGATTTTTTGTCTCCTATCTGGTCAGGTCCACACTCGGATGGGGATTGCCCATTCCTCGTGGCCAGAAGGTGTGGGAGCGCTGCTCGGCCAGTGCACCGGCGGAGCTTCTGCTGGTCATCGGCATAAAGGCTTCGATGGTATAATTATGCTGGTCGGTGCTGTGGCAGTTGTAACAGAAGTTTTCATCAGCAGGCCATTTCAATGCAGAGGTTCCGCTGGCCGGCATGACAACCGTCGGTTGACCACCTATCATCACTGTACCTTCGGGGCGGGAGTTGGGAACAACCCCGTGCGAATTGTGGCAATCGGAGCAGGATATTTTACCCCAGTGGGGGCCTTGCTCATAGTCATTGTATTGCATGCGATGGGAAAGGCCTGCCCCGTGATCCCAGAATCGGCTGGGGTCGTATTCCCACTCACCTTCATACGGCCGGACCAGGCTTTGGATCTTCGTGTAATCGCGGGCATATTCGCCGATACTGAAGCCGATGGGGTCCTGATGTCCTTCAATAGTGCGGTGCCCCATGTTACGACCATGGCATGCACCGCAAAATTCCGTCTGCTCGGCCACGGTGTAGTCTGCCGGATTGATAATACCGCCTTCCGTTTCCGGATCATTTATATGCTTTTCGCCGGGACCATGACAGGCCTCACAGCCAATACCAAGTTCAGCAGTCATGGATTCAAAAGAATAATCAGTCGCCGACCGGTCCAGGCTTTTGGAGCGGTCGTAATCAAAGCCGGTGGTATGGCATCCCAGGCAACGGTCCTCGTTATTTCGGATTTCGCTGTAAGCGGTCATCTCGCCAGCCTGGGTGCCGGTAATGTTGTACTGGGCATCATAAAAACGGTGTCCTTCTCCTTCCACCAGTTTCACATAGCGCGCTTTCCAGTTGCTGCCCACCACGTAGTCGACATCTTCCCAGCTGGTAGCGGGGGGGCCTTCGCCCTGCCCGGGATAATTAAGCCGAATTCGGGGACTGCCCGCTGTGATTCCATCTTCAAAGGCTTTTCGGATCAGGTTGTTCTCCTCATAGCGTTCAGCCGGAACGATCATTTTACCGTGAACCGTTTCCCGCCAGCCGTCATAATACTCCACGTGGCAATTTCGACAACTTTCGCTCCCCACATAATTGGCTAAGTCCGGTTCGTTGGAAAGCGATTCATTTCCAGATACGTTCGCAAATAAAACCAACGAGAGCAGGGCGCATGCAGCAACCACCGTTATGCTTGAAATCGTTTTAGATACTTTTCTTTTCGTCTCAATCATTTAACGCCTCCTTGATCTTTGGGGGGGTGGTGAGTGCAAAATCTTATTCTTACATAATTAAGCTAAAAACTAAAAGGTCTAAGCGTCAAAGAAAACATTCGATAAAAGAGACTGCGCCCGGCACATTGTTTCTGCCCCTCGGTCTCATTGGTATGGCTGATATAAATCAAGCATCATCAAATAATATGGAAATAACGAGATATTAAAAAAATCATGATTCTAGTCATCTTGGGCGTTATCCTTTCAACCACCGTTTCCGGATGCCAGGAACTTGGCAGGCGAACAGAGAGGGTGTCGAAAAAGTTGAAGAAGGGGTAGAGGAATTCAAGGAAGGGGGTATGTCAGGGATGCCGGCATCCGGCTTCGTCAGTGGACAGGACTGTGTTGGCGGCCTTGCAGGAACCTTGGGAGCTGGTAACGAGGCTCTTGTTTCTGACGCATATGCCGATTGTAATGTATCGGGCAATAATACGGTGGGAGGTATGGTTGGCCATATAGAATTATCAGCGTCCATTGTCAATGCCTACGCAGTGGGCAGTGGCAACAGCGGCAACAATCCTGGCGGCCTCGTGGGTGTAAGTGGTGATGGCACCTATGGTAATGTGGTCAACAGCTTGTGGAACACGGATGTCGGACCGGCCACCTCACAAGGCGGCACGGGCAAAACGACCACCGAAATGATGCAGCAGACTACGTTTGAGGACTGGAATTTTGATGGCATATGGGGCATCAAAAGCGGTGCAACATACCCTTACCTGCAGTGGGAACCGGAGCCTGATCTTGAACCAATAGAAGAAGACATAGATAGTCCCGAAGATGACATAAGCAGCAGCAGCAGTGGTTGTTTTGTTGAAACTTTGAAATCCGGTAAATAACTTCAAACAAAGGTGGCGGTGGAGTTAGATCCCCGTCGAGGATCACAAGCGGTTCCCGGATCGTATCGATAATGCTTTCACCAAATATACGTATGTCTTTAGCAGCCCGGTCCCAGATACCGGACCTACTCAGATCTTCATTCAGGCTTATTCAGAGTTCCTATGCGTTTTATGTTTATATAATCCAGAGATGATTGAATGTTCTTTGCTTGGAAAGGGAAAACCGAACCTGTTCACCGAAAGGGTGTTGATCGGCGGAACCATAAAACGCGACGCCTGTCTTGACTTAGATATATCCTTTAATTTTTATGATTATTATTATTGCCAGAAACGCATAAAAATCAATTTACCGGTTCTAAATTCATTAAGACTGTATTTTATTTTACCTCCAGAATCTGCAGAATTCGGTACGGTCACTTCATTTCAGAAATTTCTCCGAGAGATGCCATCCCCTTCTCTGCAACCTCATAAATCGTTTTCAACAGCTCAGAAGAGGATTCGCTCTTGCTGACAAATCCATCCGCCCCTGCCTGGCGCATTCTCCGGGTGACATCCTCATCGTCAAACATGGAAAGACCGATTATCCGTGCTTCGGGCATTTCTGCTTTAATCCGGCGGGTCGCCTCTACCCCATCCATCTTCGGCATGGAAACGTCCATTACAATAACATCGGGGCTGAGTTGCCGGGCGAGTTCCATTGCCTCTTCCCCGTTGGCCGCCTCGCCCGCTAAACGGATGCCCGGCTGATCAGCAATGATTCCGATCAACCCCTGGCGCATCACCTTGTGATCATCGACAAACAGTACCCTGATGGTTTCAGAATCTGAATATTTCTTTTGTTCGTCAATTATTTCAGGTGATGGAATTGCTACCTGTGCAAGTTTTTCAGGCACATTTACCATGACCAGACTTATTGGAATCGTAAGGGTAAAACGGCTTCCCTGACCTGAGGCACTCTCTATTTCCAGATTGCCTCCGATCGCATGCGCACGCTCCCGCAGGCTTAACAAGCCCAAACCGATTTTTCTATCAAAGGAATCCAGAATCTCCAGGCTAAACCCCTCTCCCCGATCCCTGACGGAGAGCGTAATCCCTTCATCAGAACCATAAAGGCGAACATCGGCAATTTTCACGCCAGAATGCTTTACAATGTTGAATAGAAGCTCCTTGGCAGCACGAAAAAGAAAGATTTGAAGCGGCATTTCCTTTATCTGACTGGTCACTTCTATCTTGAGCTGAATCTTCAACCCAAACTGTTCTTCCATATGTCGAACCAACCACCTCAAACCGGCGTCGATACCGAACTGATAAAGCAGCGGCGGGCTCAACTCCTGAGACAGACGGCGGGATTTCTCGATTGAATCTCCCAGCAGTCGATGGACATTTTCCAATATGGGGCCGGGGTCGGCTTTCTCCAATGCCAGCTGTACCTGCATCCGGGCACTGGCAATGAGTTGTTGCAGGTCTTCGTGCAAAAGACTTGAAATCCTCTGTCGCTCCCGTTCT
>SLIE01000348.1 GCA_007135795.1 Desulfobacterales bacterium | reverse complement strand
GAATGATATGTATAACGAAGTTGTGATGGATCATTTTAAAAATCCTCGGAATGTAGGTGTTATCGAAGATGCCGATGGTGTGGGGGAAGTGGGTAACCCGCTTTGCGGCGATATGATGACCATCTACCTGAAGATCGATGATGATAAAATATCCGATATCAAGTTTCAGACGTTCGGGTGCGGATCAGCCATTGCGGTTTCCAGTATGCTGACTGAACTTGCGACCGGTAAAAGTATTGAGGATGCAAAAAAAATTACAAATAAAGACGTCGCAAATGCATTGGAAGGACTTCCCAAAAACAAAATGCATTGTTCCAATCTTGGTGCGGATGCCCTGCACATGGCCATCCAGGATTATGAGGACCGGAAAGCCGGCGTCAAGCGAACCGGTCCTGCAAGAAAAGAAGAGCATGAACATGACAAAGAAGACCACTGTTACTGCCCCTATTGTGACGTGGAATTAGGCGAGGCTGCAAAATTCTGCGAAGCATGCCAGCGCAGTCTCGATGAAGAGCATTGATGACGTTCAGGAAACGGTAATATCTTGAAATATCGTTATAATATTATAAGCTCGTGTATAAATTATTGGATGTCACGTAAAAATTTATAGACGAATAATGCTGATTTGCAGGTTGGGTTCGTTTCCGGCCCAGCCTGCAATCATGAGCTGATTTTGGTCTTTTTTTAAGACCTTTGCACTAAAGTTTATTAAATGGTTCATTTGAAGCGCTGTTGTTGCAATTTGGAATTCAATGCGATCTCAGGATTTGTCCCAGGCGGTCGTCACGCAAGTGAAACAGGCTTTTACTAAAACAAAAAACATAACTCCATGACAAACGAGGTGGTATAAATTGAAGCTGATCAATCTTGACCATATTTCTGCCTGTCCTTTAATGCCGGAAGTGAAGGAGGTCATGATCGATGCGATCAACAGTGATCTTCATAATCCGTCAAGCCAGCATAAAGCCGGGGAAGAGGCTGCTGAGCGATTGGAGATTGCGCGTGAAAATGTTAGGACGCTTGTGGGCGCCAAAGACCTGAAGGAAATCGTTTTTACATCAGGTGGAACGGAATCGGTCAACCACGCCATAAAGGGCGCGGCAATGGCCAATCGCAACAAGGGGAATCATATTGTAACCACGAATATAGAGCACAATGCCGTTATACGAAGTCTCAAGCGCTTGTCCGGTGAAGGATTCAAGGTCACATCGCTCCCGGTAGATGAAACAGGTCGGGTCAATCCGGATGACGTGGCAAAGGCCATAACGGAAAAGACCATACTTGTTTCGATCATGCACAGTAACAACGAGACCGGCACGATTCAGCCAATAAAGGAAATTGGTGCGATAACCCGACAGAAAAAAGTGCTCTTTCACAGTGATGCCGTCGATTCCGTTGGTGTCGTTCCCATTGACGTCGATGATTTGAACGTGGATCTGCTGAGTTTCGGATCCAACCGGTTTTACGGACCACATGGTGTCGGCGGACTGTACATCAGAAAAGGGACCCGTATTTTTCCCCTTCTCGAAGGCGGCGTTCAGGAGCACAACAAAAGAGGGGGCACGGAGAATCTGATCGGTATCATCGGCATGGGAAAGGCAGCGGAGCTCGCTTTAAAGGATATGGCCACACGGTCATCCTACCTGCAGTCACTCAAAGATCACCTGGTCGCCAGTCTACCGGACTATCTTGACGAATACCTGATCAATACCAACTTGGAGCACAGTCTTCCGGAAATGTTGAATATTTCACTGAAGTATATTGAGGGTGAAAGTGTGATGCTGATGCTGGACGGAGACGACATCGCGGTTTCAACAAAATCGGCGTGTGCTACGGGTTCGCTGCGGGCGTCACATGTGCTTATGTCTCTTGGTCTCAGTCATGCGGATGCCCAGGGAACCATCGTTATCTCCTGGGGGATCGATAATTCAAAAGAAGATATTGATCAGTTTCTGGCATCAATTGCGGAATCAACGAAGGTATTGCGCGATATGTCGCCGCTTTCCAGGGATAATCCTGGCAGTGATTGATCTCTGAATGCGAAACCCGATTGACTGATGGTGATATCGGATGAGGGAAGTCGTCATGTTTAAGGACAGGGGCGGGTATGAACCCACCCCCATAAACCGTTCATGCCGTCGGGAGGGCGTTTCAACTATTCCCGGGAGTGTTTTGCGGACCGCCAGATGAAATTGCATACTTCGGAGATTTTACGTGAATTGGCTCACACGCAATACCGAAGTCATCAACATGATCGCCAACGTCGGAATGTTTCTGGTGTGGCTGATCTATGCCCAGCTTTTTTATTTTTCTTATTCCCGCCAACGCCATCCCACCATCCTTATTAACCAGGTTCAGGGCTATGGTCTGAAATCAACCTGCATGATCAGCAACATGAGCATGGAACCGGTTCATCTTGAGTGCATTATTGTCCAGATTGCCCGTGGCGATACGACAACCGACTACAATGTTGTCGATCAGAAACCCGATCCGGATCACCAATCCGTGGACGACCTGCAGACCCTGACGCACCAGGGTCCCTTGAAGCCATCCGGTTTTACATCTCTTGGAACATTCGATACCATGATTCGGCGGGCACTCACCGAGGATGATAAAATGGACACCATCACTCAGGATGGAGATTTCGAAAAAATCCTGTCCGAGATCGAGTCGATAGAAATTCGGGTGATTGCGGATTATGGACCGGAAAGTCGTCCCATTGGGGCACTGCGAAGGTTTATGGTGCAACAGAAGGAAACCGGAGAAACCTTTATCTATCCGGAAAAATACTATACGCGCCAGGTATTCGGGGTTCGGGCCAGGTATTTTACCATTCCCGGGTGGCTGGAGAAGTGCATGCCCGAGCGCCTCAACTGAGAAAAGAGAAAACACAGAATTTCAGGCAAGCTACGTATAAATACGTGGAACATGCAAAAAAAACGCTTGCATGTTCCACGTGCATATAGATCCGCATTATCTCTTTAATGGCTCCATGAGAAATGCCTGTGTCGCCATAATTGGTCCTGGCAAGTATTATCTCGGACCGGTGCTTTTCCCGGACCCTTCAATGCTGCATTGTGTGAAATCGACCGGTTTATCGCAACTCGGGCATTTGTGCGCGCGATCGAATTCGTCCGAGAAGATTTCGATTTGCTCTCCACATTCCGGACAGTTGCAGGTGAATGCCGTCAGATTTTTAAAGTTCTGAAATCCCGGACAATGTTGGGGTGTGTTACCACTTTGTGCAGTCATTTTTTTCTCCTTCTCAAATAGTTCGGCTAAATAAGTTAGTCTTATTCCAAGTGCTCTTATGAGTTTAATATAAGTATCCTTAGAATATTCTACAACCCGTAAGCTCATAAATTTTAAGAATTCGTTTTCGAGTTGACACCCGAGGAGAATTTGTGTAATAAGATTTTTTTACTTAAATCAATGGCTTATTCAAATATAGGGACAATGAGTCCTTTTTCGTAATACTGGTTGGTTATAATTGTGGCAGTGGCATCTTCATGAATGGGATGCGAATGTGAAATATCCAGTTCAGGTGCATTTGTTTAGCCGATCAAGTTTCCAGGCTATTTACAGATTGTAATTCTTTGCTATGTTCTTACATTGATACTACGAGAAAAATGTTTTGAGGCACGGCCGGTTTCGGTTGTTCTTCATTTATAGAAATGAAGTCAAGCAAACAAAGAGAGCGTTATGTCTTCATCAATAATCGGACCGGAAGATTTTCCGAAGATAAAGTCGATTGCCATACCTCCTCATCCTGAAAACCCGTTGCTTTCTTCAGCACAAAAGGAAAAGCTCACCCAGGATATCGAGGGAATGCTTGTCAATCAAAACGCGGTTCTGGTTGCCCATTATTATACGCATGCCGATCTCCAGGAACTCGCGGAGCGAACCGGGGGGTGTGTGGCTGATTCCCTTGAAATGGCGCGGTTCGGCACCCGCCAGAAAGCCGATACACTGGTTGTCGCAGGGGTCAGGTTCATGGGGGAGACCGCTAAAATTTTAAATCCTGAGAAACGGGTGTTAATGCCGGATCTTTCTGCAACGTGCAGTCTGGATGAAGCCTGTCCGGCAGAGGGTTTTATCGAATTTTGCGACCAGCATCCGGACCATACCGTGGTGGTTTATGCAAATACCAGTGCCCGGGTAAAGGCAAGGGCTGACTGGGTGGTGACTTCCGGTATTGCTGTCCCGATTATTGAACACCTGGCAGCACGCGGAGAGAAAATTATCTGGGCGCCGGACAAACACCTTGGGAACTACCTGCGGCAAAGTACCGGTGCCGAAATGGTTTTATGGCCCGGATCATGTATTGTGCATGAGGAATTCAAATCCGTGGCGCTCGCCCGAATGGCAAAATTGCATCCGGACGCGGCAATCCTGGTTCACCCGGAATCTCCTGAAAGTGTCATTGCAGAGGCGGACGTCGTCGGTTCCACCACCGCACTGATCAATGCGGTAAGATCCTTGCCCAACAAAAGATTTATCGTGGCGACGGATAAGGGGATATTTTATAAAATGCAGCAGGCGGCACCGGATAAAATATTGATAGAGGCCCCGACGGTTGGCGAAGGGGCAACTTGCCAGGCTTGTGCCGAGTGTCCATGGATGGGTATGAATAACCTGCAAAATCTTGCGGAAGTTCTCAAAACCGGCAATAATGAAATTTTTATAGATCCCGCCATACGTGAAAAAGCGGTAATCCCGATCAAACGGATGCTCGATTTCGCTGAAAAGTTGAAAAATGCCCGGAATAAAGATTGAACATCATTCAATGGCAACGGACCGGTTTGAAGAAATTGTCGACAGCGTCAGTAGCGTTGTTCTCGGAAAAAAACCGCAAATCCGCCTGGCGCTGACATGCTTTTTTGCAGGGGGGCACCTCCTGATAGAAGACATGCCCGGAATTGGAAAAACCAGCCTCGCCAAGGTTCTTGCCAAAAGCCTGGGACTGGCGTTTCACCGGGTTCAGTTCACCTCGGATATGCTACCGGGTGACATACTGGGCGTTTCGGTTTTTGAGCAGAAGACATCGCGCTTTCATTTCCACCCTGGCCCTGTCTTCACCCAGGTTCTGCTTGTGGACGAAATCAACCGGGGCATGCCAAAAACCCAAAGTGCATTGCTGGAAGCCATGGAAGAAGGGCAGGTGACCATCGAGGGAAAGACTCGATTACTGGATCCGCCTTTTTTCGTCATTGCCACCCAGAATCCGCTGGAATATGCCGGCACGTTTCCCCTCCCGGAATCCCAGGTGGATCGGTTTCTCATGCGGATAACCGTTGGTTACCCGGATCGGATTGCTGAAAAATCCATTCTTACAAACGGTGGCATGCAAAAAGAATTGTCCGGGGTAAAACCCTGTATTACAAAAAACGAGGTCCTTGAAATCCAGCAACAGATACGCCGGGTGCATTTGTCGGATCGATTTCTCGATTATCTCCAGGACATTATTCAGTACACCCGGAGTTCTCACCATTTTTACGCGGGTCTTTCGCCACGGGCGGGAATCGCCCTTTCCATGGCCGCGCGGTCATGGGCGTATATGAAAGGTCGGGAATATGTCATACCCGAGGACCTGAAAGCCGTTCTCTGGCATGTGGCCGGACACAGGCTGCGCAATGAGCGCGACCGAACGGAGTTCAATGAAAGCAAGCTCGTGGCAATGTTTTCAGAAGTTCCGGTCCCGCTATAGTTTTTAATACGACTTAATCGTGATGGCGTCGTAAAAAGTCCCATCTACTTCGTTGTAGCGATTTTACATCCGCTCGGAATACTATATGTATGCCGTCGCGAATGAAAAATCACTACGCCTTGTATATGGGAACTTTTAACTTAGCCATCTTTATCCATTTTGTGACTTTTTACGAGTGTATCAATCGTGACAACATCGTAAAAATTCAAAACCCTGGGGTTTTTATGCCTTTTCGATCAAGAAAGCCTCTCACCCTTCCGGTCACATTCGATCGTCACCAAGTATACATACTTCCCACCCGCCATGGTTTTGTTTTCATACTGATTTTGGTTGCCATGCTGGCAGGATCGATCAACTATAATAACAATCTCGGTTTTCTGCTGGTCTTCCTGTTAGGGGGGATAGTGGTTGTATCCATGATTCATACAT
>SLIE01000127.1 GCA_007135795.1 Desulfobacterales bacterium | reverse complement strand
TTTTCCTTTGATGATCTCAGGAATCTGGAAAGCAGGATCACTTCCTGGGAGGGCGTTCGCAATTACCAAGCCAGAAATTTTTTACAAAAAGAGATCAAAACTGGCCACGGTGTGCTGTTTTACCACAGCAACATCGCGAAACCCGCCATAGTGGGGCTTGCAAAGGTGGTGCGGGATGGATACCCCGATCACACGGCACTGGATCCCCATTCCGATTATTACGACCCGCGAGCAAGCAGGGAAAAGCCGCTATGGTACATGGTCGACATACAATACCTGGCCGATCTGCCGAAACCCCTGAACCGGGACGATTTGAAAAAACATCCCGTTTTATCCAAAATGGGGGTGTTGAAGAAAGGGAACCGGCTGTCCGTGCAACCGGTCACGCGGGAAGAGTGGCTGGCGGTTATCGAAATATCCGGTATTGACGATCCATTATAGGGTATAATGGTCACAAACCGGGTAAGCCCAACCGATGTGCGACATCATCATCCGCCCGCACCCGGTAAAACGTAGCAGGTGCAGATCCACATCCAGAGAAATAAACCCACGAAAAACACGAATCTTTTTCTCGTGCGTTCCGTGGGCATAGATCCCGTGACCTTCCGAATCACTTACGAACGTGGCGCCAACAGTTTTTCGACTTCGTCCTTATCTGCATCCATAACATATTGAATCCCGGTGGTATCGGCGGCTTCCCGCGTCAGGGCCGCAATATCATCGCGGGAGATGTGCTCCAGGGCAAATTTCCTGCTCCCGGCCATGAGTTGCCGGAGGCCTTGCGCCAGGCGTTCATAATAGGTGTAAAGCCCAAGGGCTCCGGTGGGAATCCTGTTGTATTCGTCCCTGCCGATCTTTTCACACAACTCGTTTGCGGAAATAAAGATCTCTTCCCTGGTATTTCCGAAGCGTTCGATATAAACAGGGATCTGACCTTCGTCGATTGTGCGCCCGATCGTTTTGCCCACCATTGCCGCGGCAATAGCGGCACGGGCCATTCCGACCATTTTGACAAACGGCGCGCCAAGAGCCAGCCCCTTATATATCATGTCTTCAAAGGCAAACCCCCCACCCACGGCAATGGGCGGAACATATTCCCCTCTTTCAGCCAGACGGCCTGCATACTGGTTCAACAACGCATGAAGGTTCACCAGGGGAACGCCCCATTCGTTCATCATCCGCCAGGGGCTCATGCCGGTACCCCCCCCCGCCCCGTCCACGGTCAGCATGTCGATTTTGTAGCGCGAGGAAAAAGTGACCGCGCGGGCCAGATCCGCCGGACGATACGCACCGGTTTTGAGGAAAATGTATTTGGCACCCGCCGCCCTCAATTCTTCCACCCGTTTTGCAAAAGACTCTTCTGTCACCATGCCGACCCTGGAATGCCGCTCAAATTCCTTGAACGCCTTTTTTTCAAAACTTTCGATAACCAACGGGTCTGTGGGATCGGGAAGGACGATATAGCCACGTTCATGCAGCAGTTGTGCCTTCTTCAGGTCGTTGATTTTCACTTCACCGCCGATATTCTTGGCACCCTGTCCCCATTTCATTTCAACGACTTCAACGCCAAGCTTCTCGATCGCGTATTCCTGAACGCCCAACCGCGTATCCTCGACATTGGCCTGCACGACAATGGCGCCGTACCCATCGTGCTGGTAATCTGTGTATAATTTTACGCGACGTTTCAGATCGACGGTATCAACGACCCTTCCATTTTTGATAATTGATTGCGGGTCCATGCCCACGACATTTTCACCAATGGTGAGGCCTGTGCCGGAAAGCGCCGACCCGATGGCCAGTCCTTCCCAGTTGTTTGTGGCAATATTGGTGGAACCGATGCCGGAAATAATCCACGGGTACCGAAACCGGATGCCATTGTCATGTCCGACAGTGAGCCCCAGGTCAACCGCCGGAAAGATCGCCTTGTCGCTATCCGCTTCAATGCCGTGCGCTCCCGTGGCCGTACCCATGATATTAAAATGCGTGTAATCAACGGGGTACGTTTTTTCCGAGGCCGTTGTAATGACGCCAAACGGCTGGGGATATATGACTTCGTGGCCCCGGTAGGCGGACTTGCCGATCTCGCACATCCCGATGCACCCGTCAACGCACGTGACACACATGCCAGACGCGGGGACGACGGATTCCTCGGTTCGATTCTTGGTGAGGGTGGCAGCAGAGGCATTGGGCCTTGAAAATGGCTTTGACATTAGTGACTTCTCCTTATCTACGAATGTACGCAATTGTTGTTTCGATAGTATCGCTTACGAATATGATTCGAATTCAGCAGCATTCCAGGTGAGAATTTTTGCAATCAATGCAGACCGTTTTCCAGGCCCGCGCGTAAATAGTGTCTGAAAGAAAACCGTCTTTTTCGCCGTCGTTGACCTTGAAGAAAAATCCTGGTTTTCGTTCGGGCACTAAATAACGAAATACCCGGGTGACTTGTTCTCACTTCCAATCTGCGGTTATACCGTTTTCCCGGATTGTCATTTCGGGATTTCACATGCGACGCATGGCGCCATATAGCACATCATGTCATCGAAGTGTTCCTTGTCCAGGCAGGGCGGGGTCAGGTTGGCACAACCGCCGCAAATGGCTTTGTCCGGTTCCGTGTAGGTGCAGCGAAGCTGGCATGCCGGGCAGACGTAGATACAACCGCCGCAATACCGGCACACATCGGATTTGACGTCAAACGGTGTACCGATAGTACGTGTTTCACCGCGACCCTGAAATCCGATAGCACCGGCCATCATCTGCTCCTTGCACATCCGCACGCATTTTCCGCACAAAATGCAGTCTTCGTGTTCCTGGCGGAAACGCTGCTGCCGAACGCCGTGCGCAGAGGCAAGATCCTGAATTTCCTTGGACTGGGGACACGACCCAAGAAGGAGTTCGATAATCATCTTTCGGGCACGTATCACGCGTGATGAGGCCGTCCGCACCTTCAACCCTGCCGTGGCCGGGTAGGTGCAGGATGAAACGAGCTTTGCTCCGGGCCCCTCGCCGATTTCAACCACACACAACCGGCAGGCCCCGTAAGGGGAAAGCCCTTCCATGTGGCACAGCGTCGGTATGGGGAATCCCAGAAATTTTGCAGCTTCAAGCAGCGTCGCGCCCTCTTCGACGGAAACATCAAGCCCGTTAATCGTCAGTTTAATCATGATTTGTCCTTTGTTGCCTGTTTCTGCGCTATATCATCGATCGGCTGCGTAAACTCCAGGTCACAGCGCAGGCATCTGCGGGCCTCGGTTATCGCTTGATCAATCGGCAGCGCCAATTCAACCTCTGAAAAATTCTTTCTCCGCAACGCAGCGGAAAGCGTGGGTTGCTCCGCCCTTGCCACGGATTCAAGGTCGTCCGGATTGACTTCGGCAGGTGCAATGTAGACATCCGGCAGAATCACCCCTTGCACTCCCATTGATGTCTCACCCCGTAAATACCGGTCTATTGATCCGGCGGCTTTTTTCCCGGCGGCAAGGGCGTCAACAACGGTATAGGGGCCGGTAATCAGGTCCCCGCCGGCAAAAACCCCTTCCCTGCTGGTCTTGAATGTTCTGGCGTCAACGGTGACTCTTCCGCCGTTGCCGGATGCCACGCCCATTGGTGCCAGGCAGTCACTGTCCGGGGTTTCGCCGATCGCCACGATCAGGGTATTCAGGGAAATCCTGAATTCGGAGCCGGGTATCGGGACCGGCCTGCGCCGTCCGCTGGCATCCGTTTCACCCGGTTCGTTCCGGATGCACTCGATGCTCACCAGGTGGCCATCCTGGGAATGTATTTTAATGGCGGTCACGCCGGTTTCGACTTTTACGCCTTCCTTTACCGCTGTTTCAATGTAGCGGATGCGCACCGGTGATACCATGGTCTCGAGTTTTATCCCTTCTTCCAGGGCCGCTTCGACCTCCTCCGCATAAGCGGGCATTTCCTGGTCCGTGCGACGGTAAATGAGGGTGACGCTCTCCACATTGTCCTGCCGCATGGCGACCCTGGCTGCGTCAACAGCGGAATTGCCGCCGCCGATGATCCCCACATGCCCGCCTGCCAGCTCTTCACCCCGCAGGTTGTAGGCTTTCAGAAAATCCATGGATGTGTGAACTCCCCGGATTCCCTCGCCTTCAAACCCCAGCGACTGGCTCTTGTCCGCCCCCATTGCCAGGAAAACCGCGTTGTAGCCGTCGGCAAAAAGGTCGTCTATAGTGATGTCGCGGCCCAGAGCCGTATTGTATCGGACGGAAACCGTCTCATCGATCAGGGCTTCCAATTCCTTTTTTATGATATCCCGGGGAAGCCGGTAGGACGGAATACAGCTGGTGAGCATTCCCCCCAAATGCTGGCCGGCTTCAAAGATGGTTGTTTCATACCCTAGCAGGGAGAGGTAGTGGGCAGCGGAAATCCCGGCAGGCCCGGCGCCCACAATCGCCACCTTCTCCGCCTTGCCGTCCCGTTTTGTCGCCTTTTCAGGCGTGTAAAGGGCCGGATCAACGCGATCGGTGATAAACCGCTTCAAAGAACGAATGGCAATGGCGCCACTTTCACCCGCCCCCATCTGGCAGCGCAGCTCGCATTTGCGATCACAGACCCGCGCGCACACCGATGGCAACGGGTTGGTTTCCCGGATAGCCACGTAAGCGGCTTCATAATCCCCTTTTTCCAGAAGCGCGATATATCGCCAGGGCTGTGTGTCGAGCGGGCAGGCGCTCTGACAGGGGGCGCCCACGAGGCTGCGGCAGACAAACGGATCACACCGCTTGTCAATCACGTGGCGCTCATACTCGTGGCGAAAGTATCTCAATGTGCTGAGAACCGGGTTTGCTGCAGTTTGTCCCAGGCCGCACATGGAACTGTCACGCACCACGTGGGCCAGCTCCTCAAGGAGGTCAAGGTGCGCCAAGGTGCCGTTCCCGGTGGTGATGTCGTCCAGGATTTCATACATCCGCTGGGTCCCCTTGCGGCAGGTGAAGCATTTGCCGCACGACTCGTTTTTGAGGAAACCCATGAAATATTTGGCCACATCGACCATGCAGGTATTTTCATCCATCACGATCATACCGCCGGAGCCCATGATCGACCCTGCCTTGCCGAGACTGTCGTAGTCAATGGCAAGATCGAATTGATCAGCCGGGATACAGCCGCCCGAAGGGCCGCCGGTCTGAACGGCTTTTATTTTCTCCCTGCCGGACGAACCGCCGCCGATATCATAAACAACCTCCCGGATGGATATGCCCATGGGGACTTCGATCAGCCCGGTATTCCTGATCTTTCCGACCAGGCTGAAAATCTTGGTGCCGGAATTGTTTTTGGTGCCGACCGTTGCAAATTGATCAGCTCCGGAATTGATGATCAGGGGAATATTCGCCCAGGTTTCAACGTTGTTGATGACCGTCGGCTGGCCGTTTATCCCTTTTTGAATGGGAAATGGCGGCCGCTGGCGAGGTTCGCCGACCTTTCCTTCGATGGACCGTATCAATGCGGTTTCTTCGCCGCACACAAACGCACCCGCCCCTTTGACAATTTTAATGTTGAAAGAAAAATCCGTGCCAAGTATGTTTTCACCGAGAAGCCCGAGCCCGCCGGCCTGTTTGAGGGCAATGGTAAGATTTTTGATCGCGAGCGGGTATTCATTGCGGACATACACGATCCCCTGGGTGGCACCCGTGCCGTAAGCGCAGATGAGCATCCCCTCGATAATGCTGTGGGGATTCCCTTCCAGGATCCCCTGGTCCATGTACGCACCGGGATCGCCCTCGTCGGCGTTGCACACCAGGAACTTTCCTTTTTTAGATGGCTGCCCGGCCAGCATCTCCCATTTCAGGCCGGTGGGAAACCCCGCGCCGCCGCGCCCCCGCAGACCGGAGCGCTTGACCTCCGCCACCACATCCAATGGTTTTTGGCCTGAAAGCACTTTTTCAAGCGCACCATATCCCCCTTGCGCGATATAATCATAAATCCGTAACGGGTCCATCTTCTCGTTGCTGGAAATGATCGAGCGCTGCTGGTTTTTAAAAAACGGGATGTCGTCCCGGCGAAAATATCGCTCCCCGGTCAGGGAGTCCTGATAAAGCAATGCTTCCACGTATTCACCCGCAAGCATTGCATCGATGATTTTCGGCACGTCGTCTAAAGAGACCTGGGG
>SLIE01000072.1 GCA_007135795.1 Desulfobacterales bacterium | reverse complement strand
GCGTTACCCATGGATCGCCTTTAAACCGGAACGTCCCTGCGGCAATGTGATCCTGGAAGTTGAGAACCTGACCAAGATCATTGACGGGGAAAAAGTACTCAATAATTTCAGCATGGTCGTCACCGGCGGTGACAAGATCGCCTTTGTCGGAGAAAACAGCCTGGCCAAAAGCACCCTGTTCCAGATCCTGGCAGGGGATATGGAACCGGATTCCGGAAGCTTCCGGTGGGGACAGACCATCACCACATCCGCATTTCTCAAGGAAAACAAAGGGCACTTCGAGACGGAAATGACGCTTGTCCAGTGGCTGTTGCAATACGCACCCCCTGAGGAGGGCGAGAGCTTTGCCAGGGGATTTCTTGGCCGCATGCTCTTTTCCGGGGAAGAAGCCATGAAAAAAACCAAGGTTCTTTCCGGCGGGGAAAAGGTTCGCTGCATGCTTTCACGCATGATGCTCTCGGACTCCAACGTACTGATCATGGACGAACCGACCAACCACCTGGATCTGGAATCGATAACGGCGCTCAACGAAGGGCTCATTGCCTTTCCCGAGGTAATTCTCTTTGCCTCCCATGACCATGAGTTTGTCTCCACCGTGGCCAACCGTATTGTGGAGATCACCCCCGCGGGAAGCCTTGATCGCGTCATGAGCTTTGACGAGTTTTTGTCAAATGCCGACGTCGACAAGGAAAGAGATGCCCACTATGCGGAGCGCCTTGCCATGGCGAGCTGACCAAACGGCATGACAAAAACTGAGAATGCAATTCAACCCACTTTTTTATTGTTAAAACACCCCTTCTACACCCTGGAAAGGGCGAACATTATGTTCGCCCTTTTTACTTTGCGGGTTGCTCCCTGTCTCGCCAGTAGTTGTTCGCCGAAGCAATGGTCTGAAAGTGGATGGCCACCACTTGTGATGCCGCAATCAGGCTATCCGGGTCGTGCGCATAAGCTGGCCGCAACTTCTTGAGCACCTCCTTATCGGTCTGTGTCTCGGTCACCCCTTTACGCGCAAGCATGAGAGCCAGCTGGAAACCCTCCTCGGGCGTCTCGGTGATCAGGCTGAGCGGCGTTTCCCCCTGATTTGTCATCCCCTCCTGCTGCGCAACAGCCAGCGGCACGACGGCAAAGGCGAAGACAATGAACAGCACGACCGCCATCAACGAATTTGCTTTAATGCGCATGCCAATTACCTCTCTGATCAATTTTCGGTGAACATCCTGTGTTTCAAACGTCTCTGAAATCAGTTCTCCATCAATCCTGTTGTCCAGGCATAAGCTTCTGAGCATAATTTTTGACGATACGAATCCATCATATTTGCTGCGCCCGTAAAAAATCGCAGCCAGGCGGGTTGTAATCTCGAAAAATACATGTAATTAAGTGCTCGTAAAATTCTGAGAGATTGCGCGCAACAAAGATATTGGTCTTTTACGGAGTCTTTATCTTCAATTATTATAGAAATGTTACACGGCGTAAATACCGTATATCCTGTATTTACGATCTTTGTATTTATGTGAAGCTATCACCGGTATAATTCCTTTCTGTCATGACCTTTAAGAGGTTGCAGAACATTATTAATCACCGGACATCCCCTGAATAATACATTGCAATTGAACTCTGTTTAGAATTGACCGCATCATCAATTTATGCAATATATCCAGATTCCAAAACAGGATATTGCAAATAATTGCAATTTTTCGATAATTGTAAGGAGAACATAACTATGTGGAAGTACGAAAAACCGGACAATCTGGTTGAATGGTGGCAGGAAAGTGAAAAAAAATTCGCGGACAATGTTTTATTCTGGACTCATAATGACCAGGGCACCCTGGATGCCATACACTATGGCGAAATCGGCCGGCGTATAAACAATGCCCGGGGGGGACTGGCACAACTGGGTATTCAAAAAGGGGACTCGGTCGGCATAATATCGGCCAACAGACCGGAATGGGCAGTGCTGGCCTTTGCCACCTACGGCAGGAATGCCCGGTATATCCCCATGTACGAAAAGGAACTGATCGGCACCTGGAAATACATTATCAAGGACAGCAGCATAAAATTTCTGCTGGTATCCTCGCCTGACGTTTATGAAAAGGTAAAGGATTTTCCCAAAGAGATACCAACCCTGGAGAACATTTATCTTATCGACTCCCAGGGTGAAAACAGCCTGGCGGCCCTGGAAAAAATGGGGGAAGAAAACCCCGTCGACCCCATGGTGCCACATTACGATGACATAGCGGTATTGATCTACACCTCCGGGACGACCGGTGCCCCCAAGGGTGTGCTTTTGTCGCACGGGAACGTAACCTACTGTTCCAGGGCGGGATACAGTATCTACCCGGAACTGACGGAAAAACAGGTTGGTCTTTCCATGCTTCCCTGGGCGCATTCCTATGCATTCAGTGGCGAGCTCAACAACTGGATCCAGTTTGGCGGGTCAATGGGTTTCATGAGAGATGTAACGACTCTTGCGGAGGATCTTCAGCGGGTGCGTCCGACATATCTCATTTCCGTACCGCGCGTTTTCAACAAAATCTATGATGGCATACACGCAAAAATGAACGATGCCGGCGGTCTGAAGAAAAAACTGTTCGACAAGGCATGTGCCACTGCCAGAACAAGACGAGAACTTGCCAAACAAGGGAAATCCAGCTTTTTTATCGATTTTCAACATAACCTTTTAGACAAGCTGGTTTTCGCCAAGGTCAGGGAGGCCATGGGTGGCCGTGTCACGGGCGCACTTACCGCCAGTGCCGCCATGAATAAAGAGATCGCTTTGTTTTTCTATGACATTGGAATACCCATCTACGACTGTTACGGTTTAACGGAAACATCACCAGCTGTCACCATGAACTGCAGCAGTGCCTGGAACATCGGCAGTGTGGGAAAAGTCCTGGCGGGACAAAAGGTCGTGCTCGATCAATCCCTCGTTGAAGAAGGTGCCGAGGATGGTGAAATAATTGTGTACGGGCCGAATGTAATGAAGGGATATCACAACAAACCGGAGGAAACCGCTGAAGTTATCATGCCGGATGGGGGATTTCGCACCGGCGACCGGGGGAAATTCGACGAAAACGGATTTCTGTGGATTACCGGACGTATCAAGGAACAGTACAAGCTTTCCAATGGGAAATATGTATTCCCCGCAGTCCTTGAAGAAGAAATCAAGCTGCTTCCGCCGGTCGCCAATGTCTCGATTTACGGTGACGGCAAACCATATAATGTCTGCCTGGTGATTCCTGATTTTGACGTTGCAGCGCGCTGGGCGGAAAAAAACGGTGTCTCCGGCAATCCTGAAGATCTGCTGGCAAACCAGGCTTTTACGGAGATGATTGAAAATGAGATTACCGCTCATTTGAAAAAATCATTCGGCGGGTATGAAATCCCAAAAAAGTTCCTGTTCCTGAAGGATGATTTTTCCGTGGAAAACGGCATGCTGACGCAAACGATGAAGTTAAAGCGAAAAGAAGTGATTAAGACTTTTCAAAATGAAATAGAAGCAATGTATGGCTAAACCGCCATAGCACAAAAAAGGTACAGGGTGGCAGCACGTTGCCTGTCCGGCGAATGCTGCCGCCCTGATCTCTCCTGAAACACCCATCCCCGCGCCGCGTTGAACGTTTTAATTCCTTAAATGCTCACGAAACACATACCACCCTTAGCACGATACAATCACGATATAATAACGATGCGCCCGTAAAAAGGCGTCAATAATCTCCCTCTCCCTTGATTTATGCTCACCCCTACTTCATGCAGTCCAACGATACATAAAAATTATGCCAAAGATACAGGATGGATATTATTGTATCGTGCTAACACTTTCATTATTATACCTAAAAGAATGGATTCGGAATCATCCGTTCCATAAACTCAGGTGGCAAAAGTAAATTAAGCGGAGGATTAGGGATATGAAAACAATCAAAATGATATTGCTCGGACTCCTTGTAATGTTGACTTTCGTAGTGACCCCGGCTATCGGCGCTGAAGGGGAACACGCGATGGGTGAAGGCCATATTCGGGGTAGTGAACTGATGGACAAGGAAGTCCATGATCAACAAGGCAATGAACTCGGCAGTGTGAATGATTTGGTGATCTCCCGTGACGGTGAGGTTGAGTTTCTGGTGGTGTCCGAAAATGGGCTTCTGGGCATCGGCGAAGAGGAGCTCACACCGATCCCCTTTGACAAGGTTGACCTTGACGCTTACACAGAGGAAGATGACGCAATAACTGTTAAAATAGATCAGCAGCAGTTCACCGAAGCGCCCTCTTTCAGTGATGACCAGTGGGAAACTTTCACACGGGGGGAAATGGATCAGGAAGTCCGCGGTTACTACGAAGAGGAAGGGATGCAACATGACCCTCAAGATGACACCAGAGAGGATGAACTAGATCCACCGCCTATGGAAAGACCATAAATAAAAAGCAACCATAGCTTTTACGCCAGGTCATAAAGATTCAAAATGCAAACGGTGGGAAATAGTATTCGAAACAAACAATGAAACGCAATCACGATTTCAAAAACAAAATATAGGCTATGGGCTATACATCCATAGCCTATAGAAAGCTGGGTGGCCGCAAGTGCCGATCAGGAACATGCAGCCACCCAGCTTCTCCCTTGCGCAGCCCGATTATCACGCCAATATCCGCTCTGGGTTAACGTTCTAACTGTTTTAACGCCACGCCCCACATATTACCATCTTAGCCAAGACAACAAAGATTTTTTACTGATAACTGCCGCACCCTCTTTGATCTGCACAGACCAGTGCCGGAAATAGTGTTACAGCATCATATATGGCTGCTATACAGACGCATACAATCGCAATTCATTCTTTATCGAAATCCGCGTTGGAAGCGAACTGCCATTATCAGACACCATAACCGCATGCCCGGTCTTCGTCATGCACCCTGACGATACATAACAATTCCACTAAAGATACAGGATGGGCATTATTGTGCCATGACGCCATTTTCATTATTGTATTTTAAAATGGATTTGGAATTATCCGATCCATAAAACTTGGGTGACAAAATACAAAATACAAAACTAGGAGGAGTATATATGACAAAAATCAAAATGACGTTGATGGGACTTCTTGTGATGATGACGTTCGTCGTGACTCCGGTGATCGGTGCTGAAGCAGAAAATGCGATGGAGGGCCGGGAAGGGCACATTCGGGGTAGTGAGCTGATGGACAAGGAGGTCCATGATCAACAAGGCAATGAACTCGGCAGTGTAAATGATTTAGTAATCTCCCGCGACGGTGAGGTTGAATTTCTGGTTGTGTCCGAAGGCGACGGCGTTCTGGGTCTCGGTGAAGAGGAGCTTACACCGATCCCCTTTGACAAGGTTGACCTTGACGCTTACACCGAGGAAGATGACGCAATAACTGTTAAAATAGATCAGCAGCAGTTCACCGAAGCACCCTCTTTCAGTGATGACCAGTGGGAAACTTTCACCCAGGGTGAAATGGATCAGGAAGTCCGCGGTTATTACGGCGAGGAGGAAGGAATGGAGGAAGGAATGGAGCATGAGCGGGATGAATGGGAAGAAGATGATGATGATGATGAAATGGAACAGCCCGGTCAGCAGCAGCAATATTAAAAACAACCGTAATTCATAACTCGTATAGCACCTACAGACTATAAGGTTCAGAACATGAAACGATAGTCACCCCAAGTTTTCAGCCAGTGCAATAGACCCGGAATACCGGCAAACAGATCCAATGCCGGTATTCACGGGTCTTTTTTTTAAAAAATTGTTACAATTATTATAACCTGTGTAACAATTACTATAACACCGATGAATTATCCTCCGAATCCGGTTTGATTCTCCCTGTATTTTTTTCCAAGATTATAATCAGTCCTAACCTCATATTTTCTATTCGGATGCACTTCCCACAGGTTTTCCTTTGAACCGGGTATAAATGCCGGTTTTCCCTTCTGGTATATTTCTTGCTGCGAACAAACGAACATCAGATCAAAAATTTGCACATTTTATCAGGAGGTTGTTTTGAATTGTTCGTATGAAACCAAAGCCACATCATTTACCCGGATTAATGATCACACGTACCTTTTCTTCAAATATATGTTTTTCTTTTTGACCATAATATCCCTGCTTCTTGCTATCTGGCCCGGCACAGG
>SLIE01000163.1 GCA_007135795.1 Desulfobacterales bacterium | reverse complement strand
TACACCGACGAGATACATTCCACCATGCGCAGCATCAGTACCGGCTTCGGGCTGATGGCGACGATCACCGCAAGCATCGCATTATTTTTTGCCACATGGCTGGCCCTGGAGATTATCAGCCCGACGAACGTTGCCTTCGCAATTATCGTAGCCCTGGTAATCTGGGGACTTTCCTACCTGATCACCTTCATCCTTGAATTAAAAGTCGGCACCACCATGGTCGGCGCAATCGCCTATGTGGCCAAGCAAAGTTTTCAATCAATTACGCAGGTGACCTCTCAACTCATGCGCAAATCCGAAGGCCGACGCGAAGAAGACAAGGTACGATCGATCACCAAGGCTGTCCACTCGGAGTTATTCGGTCATGTGGACCTGCAACGCCAGATTAAGGACTACATCCGTGAACTTAAACCTGAATATTCGCCGCAAGATTTTCGAAACGAACTCGAAAGCCTGATCGATGAACTGAGGATCGAAGAATTTATAAGCCCCGACGGCGGCCCCGGTGGAATCCAGGAAGTTGTTCGGCAGGTCCGCACTTCGGGAAAACATATGAGCAAAGAAGAAGCACGTGGCGCAGCCAACCATTTGCGCGGAATGGTGTCCGAGGCCCGTGAAGAAATGGAATCCGGAAAAGCCAGTCACGAGAAAGTCGCAGATAGTGCCATGCGGACAGCTGGGTTAAGCCATGAAGAAGCTGAAAGAATGCGCAAGACCATGGAAGATTTCCTTAGCCAGACGGGTAAAGAACAACTCGAACCCGAGGGGATCAAACGTGATCTGGAACTGCTGTTCAAGGATCCCTGGGAAGGTATCGATGCCTTGCAGCAAAGACTTGCTTCCATCGACCGGGATACCATTGAAACGCTCATCGCTCAGCGCCAGGACATCAGCAAGGATGAAGCCCATCAATACGTGGAGCGGGTCTGGCGTGTTATCGAATCGTTTACAAGCCAGGCACAGGAACAAAAGGCAGGCATGCAGGCAGGTGTCGAGGCACGGAAGGAAGGTGCTGCCTCAAAAAAGGAACACGCATTAAATCGCATCGAGGCATATATCGCATCCCTCGATCGACCGACGCTGGATGCGGAAGCCATACGCTATGACCTGGAAGTGATGTTCAGCGACCCGAAATTTGCGGCCGAGGATCTCTATAGCAGGGCAAAACATCTGAACCGGGAAGATATAATGGCAATCGTGACAAGCAATCGCCATATCTCCCGTGAAGATGCCGATAATGTCGTCAATCAGATCATGACAATTCGGGATGAGTCCATTCACCGGGCCGAGCAAATGAAAAGGGAAGTTGAGCATCGTATGGAACAAGCCAAGCAAGAAGCTATGCACCAGGCGGATCAAATGCGAAAAACGGCCGCCAGTGCCACCTGGTGGATTTTCATTGCAGCCACGGTCAGCGGCGTGACAGCGGTTTTCGGTGGAATTCTGGCAACCGTCACGTAGAACTTGGATGAGCGTTATATCCAGATTTTATTATTAATGGGGAAACCGTATTCATATCGCAGGGGCGAAACTTGTGTTCGCCCCCCTGTACCTGAGTGTGGAACCTTTTCAAAACGGGGGACAGCAATCATGATATTCTCATCAATGCCATGACCGTTTTCGAAGGGCTCGATCTGAGAGGCGTTCCTGCCGATAGGTATACCCTTGCCGGGTTGCCGCTGCGGATCGATGCGGATGGCGCACCGGCCAGGGCTATCTTAATCAATACCTGAGGAGAGGGGGGAACCTAAAAAAACTTCTCTATCGGAATCAGCAGCTTTCCCATCAGTTTCTGAATAATGGAGCGCCGTTTATGTTCTCTGTCGGTGAACGGGCGGCTTCCCTCGACACTCTGCCTGGCATGGTCTTTCAAGGCGTGCAGTAGCGGTGGGCAATTCCCCATGATCATCAGTTCAAACTGGATTAAAAACCCCCGGTAGTCCCAGTTGGAAGACCCTGTCATGAAAACGCCACCATCGACGATCAGCAGTTTGGAATGAAGAAACCGGGATGTAAACATCCGGACATCGATTCCCATTTTCAAAAATTTTGCCATGTATTTCTTGTTCAGTATATCCACCACCCAGTAATCCGCTTTCAGGGGCCCAACAATGGTGATTCTGACACCCCGTCGTTTTGCTTCGTTCAATCGTTTGCGCATGGACCAGTCGTTGATCAGGTACGGGGTTTCCAGGTAAATCTCTTCCCGGGCGTTTTCAATGAGTTTAAAGGTCTTTTCCCGTACGGGGGTTTTAAGGTGCAGTGGAATATCCCGGAGGATATCAAACGCAGGGGTATGAATATGATGGGTAAGCTTTCCATCGATCCGGTGACTGTCGGCAATTTCAAAATTTTCCCTGAAGATACGGCTAAATGCCGCCCCTTCGGAAGCATTTCGGATCCGAATCGTCAGCTCACGCCATTCAAGACTTTTCTCCATTATATTGGCCGAGGAAATATAGGTAATCTCATTGTCGATAATGAATAATTTCTGGTGATCCCTGTGATTTATCTTTTCAAGGAAGCGGAAAAAAAACTTAAAACTTCGAAAAAACTTGATTTCTCCCCCCGCAGCGGCCAAAGGCGCAAAGAAATTATTGGGAAGATTAAAAGAGCCTGCACTGTCGACGAGTACAAACACTTTTAACCCTTCCAGTGCCTTTTGTGTGAGCGCTTCCCGGATCTTCCTGCCGATTTCATCATTGATGTAAATGAATGTCTCTATGCAGATTGATTTTTGCGCCCGGTTTATGTCGTTGAGCAACCAGTCATAAAAGTCGGCATTGTTTTGGGTGATTTGGAATTCCAAATCCATGGTTTATTCCAACTTTGCTGTTTGTTGTAAAGACGAAATCGATTACGATTTTTGCCCGGGTTCTTTGTCGCTGACGAACGATGCAACACCCCCTTGAATTAAATAATAACCAAGTGCCATTTCCTTTACAAACGTCAACTTTCAGGCATATCAATCCTGATGGCATCGTTAAAAGTCGCGATCAAATGGCTTTGTAAAAAGCTCAAGTTCGAGGCTTGCACAATTCTGAAGAATGCAGGGTGTTTAGGTGTACGTAAAATTTTGACGGATTTGCGTGCAGTCGCCCTGGTAATGTCGGCGCTGAAAAGTAAGAACCGTTTACTGGTCTTCGAATTCCAGGGATAAAAGATAATGGATGAGGGCGTTTTGTTCAGGTGTGGTATACCCGGCTTCTTCATCCACCCAGTGTTCATGGCCGGTTCCGGTAACGTTTGTCATTTGAAGCGGTTCGGAATTTTCAGTCGCTTCAATGACGCGCTGACGAAGATTTCTGTCGATAATTGCCCGAAGGCTGTTTACGGGATCCGGTGGCACACCAATATGGAAGGTTGAGGGAATACCGGACCTTCATTCCCATGATGGAATCTATAAACCATACATATTGTTAATGATTAGGTTGTCCCAACCCGTTGGAAGCGGGGCCACCGACTCTCTTTGTTGTTTTTGTTCTTCTACCGGAAATCTGTTGTCACTCATTGCAGGGGGATCCCCGTCGTCGTCAGGATGCTGTTTTCCGCCTGGCTGGTGTCCTTCCGATCAAACTGGACCAGGATGGGAAGGTTCGATTCGACAATGGCGCCATAGTCCTTGTCAAGCGGTGGGGCTTCCGGGTTGATCAGGTCGTTGATGCGAATGCGTCTCACCCGCCTTGCCGGAATTTTCAGCTGATAAGGGCCGACAGGATCCTGGTCGTTGTAGAAAAGGGTGATGTCAACTTGTGCCTCCCCGGGCCCGGTATTGAGAAAACAGAGTTCATCCCGGCTGGTGTTTTCAGGTTCAGGACCGGTACTTTTCAGAGGGATGTGACCCGCTGCAAAGGCCCAGGTATTGCTCCCCATGTGTTTCATCGATCACCCTCCTTCTCCTGCTCGAAAATGGCCTTCAGGTAAGGGTTCATAAAGACGCCATCCGGGTCCATACCCCTCCGGATTTCGTGGAAACGCTCCCATTTCGGGTATAGAAGCTTGAGATCGGACACCACCCGGTAGTGCTTTTTCCCCCAGTGAGGCCGACCGCCGTATTTGAGAAGGATCGGTTCCACATCCCTGAAAAAATCATCATGGGGAAGCGAGGCGTTGTGGTGCATGGAGATCGTGGCCGTGGCCCTGCCGTGGGCCCCGGACAAAAACGCTTCATCAGCGGCAACCGTGCGGTAAAGAACCCGCCACCCAACATTCTTCCGATGAACAGTCTTGATTCTTTGCCGAATTTCTTCGAAACAGTCCGGACCGTTTTCAATGGGAAGCCAGAATTCGATCTCGTCGAATTTGTTATCCCTTTCCCGGGGGATCACGTCCCCGCTCCAGCCGAACCTCTCCTTCTGGCACCACGCAAAAGGGATGTCATCGGGACCTTCGCCCGGAAGGTTGAGCGTCCTGAGCTTGGCTTCGTCGCTTCTGGGGTACCAGTAAAAGTCGAAATTCCGGTTGGTATCGATGAGCCGGTCAAGGTTGATCATGCAATCTTCGATATGGGTGCACCATTCCTTTCGGTGCAGCTTGAATGCCGGATAAAGCCGGAGGCGAAGTTGCGTGAAAATGCCAAGAGACCCGAGGGCTACCCGGGCAGCCAGGGTAAGGTCGCGGTCGGTTCCCAGTGAAAACTCGACCAACTCCCCTTTACCGTTGACCAGTTTTCCACCCACCAGGTGATCTGAAAGAATGCGAAGATTTCTGCCCGTGCCGTGGGTCCCGGTGCCGACAGCCCCGACAAGTGCCTGAAGATCGACGTCTCCAAGGTTTTCAAGGGCCAGGCCGTGCTCGAGGAAAACTTCGTTGGCATCCTTTAGCATCATGCCGGACCGTATCGTGATAATGTTCTCCTCCCGGGAGACGACCCCATGGAAATTTTCCATGGAGATCAGAATGTCGGTGGTTTGCGCCAGCGGGGTTGAGGAGTGACCGGCCCCTCGCACGCGTATCGTCTTCCCCTCGGCCGCACCCTGTTGTACCAATCTGCAAAGCTCCTCCTCATTTGCCGGAGCCGCTATTGTACCGGGCGTAAAGCGGAGGCTTCCGGACCAGTTGACGATTTCCTTGCTCATGCGTCCTCCTGAATCAGAATTGCCCTGGATGGCGCCCCATCGGTTTCGATTCGGAGCGGCAGGCCGGCAAACGTGTACCGCCCGGCAGGAACGCCTCTCAAATCGAGCCCCTCGAAAACGGTCATGGCATTGATGAGAATATCGTGATTGCTGTCGCCGTTCTGAAAAGGTTCCACACTCAGGTAATCCACGCCCAGGGTCTTCGCCTTGCGTTCCACCAGGTAGGTGGCCCCGTCTTCCGACAAATGGGCGTAATCCTCGCGAAAGTGATCGTACCCTTTCAGGGAATTTTCTGTCTTGAGCAGCACAATCATCCCCTCTGGAATGTCTTGCTCCCGGAGATGATCACTGGTGATTTTCTGGCCATATCCGGTCATATCAAGCACAACGCAAGGGCCATAAAGCGTTTCCAGGGGAAGATCCGCAACACTGCCGCCACCTGTTTCAATGTGCAGCCGGCAGTCGACATGGGTTCCGGTATGACTTCCCAGGATCAGGGTCGACTCGTTTACACCCGCTTCTTCCACCGTCTGGTACTGTTCGATACGGGGAGTCGGGTTCCCCGGGTAAACGATCATGTCCGGGCGTATTTCCATGGATATATCGATGATCTTCATTGGCGCTCCTTTTCGTTTTCATGCTTCGGGCCGCCTCCGGGCAAACGTCCGGTCCGGTTTTCCCTGTGTTCCGGAGTCCCGATAGGGCCGTGTTCCGGAATATCCAGCCCTTTCGCATATGCAAGGTAAAGCGTGCTGTTGATCAGGCCGATATGCGTGAAAGCCTGGGGGTAATTAACCAGAAACGCCCCTGTTTCCGGATCGATCTGCTCGGAGAAAAGTCCCAGGTGATTGGCATATGTGACCATCTTGTTAAAAATATGTTCCGCCTCGTCAGTGCGGTTGGAAAGGGCCAGCACATCGACCAGCCAGAAGGTGCAGAGGCCGAATGCCCCTTCCTCGCCCGGAAGACCGTCATCAGCGACATAGCGGCGCATGAGGCATCCATCCATGAGCGCTTCCATAGTCTTGTTCACGGTCCCCTGTATCCGCCAATCCGTTGGGGGAAGGAACTCGACCAGGGCCAGACGCAGGTTTGCGGCATCCATTTCCTTTGAACCATAGG
>SLIE01000108.1 GCA_007135795.1 Desulfobacterales bacterium | reverse complement strand
CGCATTGCATCCAGAAGTATCGCCTGCATCTCGCCGTCAATATGCTTTTCCGTAACCACGCAGTCATTTTCTATTGCCAGGGAAACATCCGACCAGGAAAGTATCTCGTATGAAGCTTCACGTCCGCTGCGATTGCCGATTCTCGCATCCATCAACTGGCCGTCTTTAAAAAACAAAACACCATTTTTTTTGCCTGTATGATCACTAATACGCAAGGTGCATGTTTGTTCCTCAATTTCAATGAGTTGTAAATATGTTCCGAGCGACACCCGATTGAGACTTCCCCCCTCGGTCTTTTTATTCAGAATTTTAATGATTTGCTTTGACAATTTGGTGCTGTCAACCGGTTTGATGACATAACCAACCGCTCCGCTTTTCAAGACGACATCCTTTGTTCTTGGCCTGTCATGGGCTGTCATGGCCATTACCGGGATATGCGGGTATTGCTTGATAATACGTCCGATCAATTCGAATCCGTCAATGCCGGGCATGCGCAAGTCGCAAAGAACAAGCGATACGTCTTCGTCGGAAAGAATATGTAACGCACCCTGTCCATCCGGAACGGTTGTAACGGAAAAAAAACCATCGTATGATTCCAGTTCCTTTTCCATCAAACGCAATAGTGATTGATCGTCATCTACAATTAACACCGTTGATATCATATGAAATCTTCCTGTTTCGCTGGCTGTACTCCTAAAAGCGGATTGACTCTTTCCCTATAAGTACCCTTTATCCGATAAAACACCGGTGCTCAACTACAAACGCAAATCATACTCGATTACTGCGTCGGCAAATTCTTTGCGCCACGAATGCAGATCCTTGCGGAGCTGGGAGGTGATGCCGATATTTTGTGCAATTTCCAAAACACATTCAGAAATTGCACCTGCCAAAACATCACACCCGACGTCACCTGTGTATGATACCTTTCCGTCCGAATAGCGAAAATCCGCTGCAAAAGGATCCAAAAATTCAAATTTATCTATTTTCTCAACAAATTTCTTGCTTAGAAGCGTTTCAAAATCAAGACGGATTTTACGATTTTGGCCCACCAGCCGATCCATTGTACCGAGAAGAGATTCCAGCATTCTCAACAGAGTTGCCATATCCGTTTCAGGCGCTTCGGTTTTTGGTGCGGACGCCGCACTTTTCTGCTTCTTTGGGGGATCTTTTTTTTCTTTCACTGCGGATTTTACAATCGGACTGACCGTATTGCTTTCACCATAATCCAGAAAAATTCGGGAAACATTGAATTTTCCACCAAATTCCCTTGAACTCGTAATCAATTCATCTTTATACACGGATGAGCGATCAGGATTTCCTTTGTCATCCTGGGACAGACCACCGATAATTTCGCCATTGAAAAAAAATAAAAGCCCACCCTTGAAATCCCCGTTCAATTGCACATCAATATATCCGGTAAGTTTTTCCGACTCCATTTTTCGTATCAGACCCTCAAGATCCGTAAACTCAGTGGTCAACCCATTGTATATAAGTTCTGAATTCGACAAATTAGCCCAAAAATAGAGTTGATTGGAAGATATTCGATAGACCGAGACGGAAAAATTGTTATGCGGTGCCATTTCCATTACCAAATTAATGGCAGCCTGGCCTCCTGTTTTCTGCTGCTTCTCCTCACAACAGCCATTCACAATATTGTATTCATCAAAAAAGAGGGCACATTCCGTTGCTGCTGTTCGAAAATATACAACGCCCGCTCCCAATTCTCCCTGATAATGCTCAACCAGCCTGTTAATATTCAGGTAATAACTATTGAGCTTCTCTATAACCGGCAGTTCTTTCGGGATAATTATCATTTCGCTTTTTCCTCGAAATCAAACTTTTGAATAAGAGTTCACCAAACACAGTCCGGCATTCAAGTGAATTTCCAGGCCCCCACTTTCCTCTGCCATTTCCAACAGACAGACAGCGAGGCTTCGAACATGGATGAAGACGTCTGCTTACGCTTAATGCAAAACAAGCAATGCGGCATCAATGTGACCGGCATTGCTTGTTTTGTAGACAATTTTAAAGCCAAAACCAGATTACCGGCGACGACGCCTTAGCCGTTCAATAGAAAACCTCAAACTGTCCTGCATTCTCGAAATCGCATCCGCAAGGCTTCCGATTTCATCCTTTGATCTGATCTCGATCTCCGCTTCCATATCTCCGACGCTGATACGATCTGCAACATCCGTAAGATACTGGATCTTCCGGGTCAACCGATATCCATATACAATAATACAAAGGCCGATGACGAAAATGGCTCCAAGAAAAATACCCAAATTCACGTAAAGGGTCTGCGTGGTCATGAGTTGAGCACTCTCCCTCAATGAATCGGTCCTTTGCTCAAACTCCTCGATGTTGGAGGTGGCCATAATAACGTATCTTGCACCACCAACGTTTATAGGGACAACCGCCATGAATTTTTCACGAACAACACCATCCGGATCCGGCCATCTGTACTCACCGGTAATTTCTTTCCCTCCCATCGCACTCATAAGAAGATCGTAGAAAGAATCAAAATGTGGTCCGATCGATGCACGTACAGCGTTCATATCAGACATACCGACAAGGTTTGGGTTCGGATGGGCCCAGATGGTCCAAAATGTGCTGCCATCCTGCTCTGATGGCTCTTCGATGAGTGTTGTATAACCCGTTGAACCGACTGCCTGAACTGCAATATAATTAAAAGCCGGATCATAAGCAAAGTCCGTTCTCTCCAGCTCAGGGTTGCCCCTCAGATAGATTTCCGCCTGAAAGGCAATGTCTCTGGCTTTCTGGAGCAGAAGCGCTTCACCAGCCTCGGTTAAAAGCACTGTACTTTCATCTGTAATTTCATCAACGAGAATATTAAGCTGCCATTGGGAAAAACCACCGGATACAGCCATTAGAATAATAGGAATTAAAAAAAACAGAAAAAACATCTTCCCTCTGAGCCCGATCCAACCCTTTCTGCGCTCCGACCCAGTGATCTGTCTTGAGGAAGCTGCCTTTAATTCTTCCGGCATACCCGGCGGCGAGGAATCACTTTCTTCAGGCTGAAGCAGATCTGGTTCAGGTTCTGGTTCCCCGACGTATGACGCAACAGGTGTACTGGAAACATCAATCAGGTTTGACAACTTCGTCACATGGTTACATTCACCACATCGAACCTTGATGTTTTTGTTTTTATAGGTTTCGATTTTATAAGGATCGACATGATAAATCTTCCCACATTCCTCACAAATCACTGTCATTGGTTACTCCTCCTTGCTAAAAAGTGGCTTCATCCATAAAATGTTGCCTTGAATGTCTATAATAATGGAATATTCGATGCAGTACCCGTTGCCTGACAGGAGCCCTTCATCAATGCCATTGCCCTCTCAAGATCGACTCTCACACGTGCTCGATGAATGCTGTTATCCGAGCAATATTCAAATATAAAACGTTGTCCACTGCCCGCTGCGATAGTGGTATCGATCGCGAAACAGCCTTTTGAAATACATTTCGGGATGAACATCACTACAAAATGATTTCCCTGAGCTTCTTCACCATTGATTGCTGGAATGCCACTTTGCGCTCCTCCCTCAAAATTTGCCGGGCCAGCACATCAACAAGTTCGGCAGCCCGATGTGCGGGAAAGCGTTCCTGCTTTTCCCCCATATCAGCAATTTCATCCTCGATGACAACATCGGCAATAGGGCCCATGGCTTTCGAAAGTTCAGCGGACAAGTCATTTAAAAATTGCTGATCAAGCACCGGCATTGAATCGAGAGATGTCTCGCATAGACGCATCTGATAAATTCGGTTTACGGTTTCCCGCAACGTCTTCATATTCATATCCAGGGATTGGGAAATCTGCCCGAGCGTTTTTCTACCATCGAGTTCCATTAATACATGCAACATACGACTGTCCAGTGAGACCTCTCCCATATCAGCCCTGACAGTGCGCTTCAAAATCAGTTTTGAAATATCCCCTGAAAATGTATCCCCCATACAAAAGCCTCCATAATATTTTAGCCTGTTAGAGATTTTCTACTCGTATGAATCCACCACCAGGCTTAAATTTGATACTCAATACATTTCATGTATTCTTGCGGTTTAGTCTGAAAGTCCAATAACGGTTTATCAGATAAATTATGACGTGGATTTCCCTATCTCCTGCCTTAATTTTTCAAATTCGCCTTTAATCATTTTTTTCATTTCTCGTACAAGATGTTCAACCAGATGGTCGATCGCCTCCTGATTTTCAAATTTAACGGGAGTGATCAGACCCCTTCCGGATTCCATCGTCGACTGACTGCCAGGCGAAGCACTTCCAGTATCTTGTTTTCGATTAATTAATCGTTGTTTGAATTCCTTGAAGATTTTCATTTCCGCAAACAACAATTTCTTTTTCTGTGTGTTGGACATAAGAGGAGTGGTGATAACGTTCTCGAACGAATGGAATACCGAGGTTACAAATTTAATCGCATCCGGATGAGCTCGGGCTTTTTTGGACCTGATATACTTTCCTATAGATTCATGCAATTTCAGAAACATCACCAGAATCGGATCATCTTGATGTTTCTCCTTAAGGCGTTCCACCTCAATTATGAATGCATCCATCGTGTCGTCACTGATCTCCCATTCAATTGCGGAAATCAGCGCTTTCAGGGAATCTATCGGAGAATCGTCGTCCCATGGGATTCCGCCGGCACTTTCATCCTCGATAACGGAATAATCATCCGTTTCCGTATCTTTGTCCTTTACGGGGATCTCTTCCAACTCATCATGCGAAAGCACTTCCAATTTTTCTTCATCCGCTTCCTGTTCATCATCTTCGGAAAATAACTCGTCAAGCCGGTTTGATACTTCGGCACCGATACCTCCGTCATCTTCGGTTTTAGCCAATGCACTATCCTCCTATTCCAGTTTTTTTCGAAGTGAACTCACAGTCAATGCGATAATTTTTTTCATGGTTGCCGTAACATTGTCCCCACTTACTGCGCTGGCTTGAAAATAAGGAGCGTTTAACTGACTGTTCAAATCTTTCTGTAAAGTTTCAAGCGACAATATCGGGATACCTTCTTCAGAGAGATCTCGCTTATTATATTGCATGACCAGTGGGATATTGGACATGTTTTTATTGAAAGATTCCAGGTTTTCCTTGAGGTTATGGAGTGATCGAATATTCATTTCCCGCCTGAGATCCATCGAATCCGCTACAAAAACGATACCATCCACACCCCGCAACACGAGTCGCCGTGTTGCATTATACTTAACCTGTCCGGGAACAGTATAAAGCTGAATTTTGATGCTGTGTCCTTTTATTTCTCCCATGTCAAACGGTAAGAAATCGAAAAAAAGCGTTCGGTCGCCATATGTTTTGACCGTCACCATTTCGTTCAATATTCTTTTTTTGAATTTTCGGTTGATATATTCCAGATTCGTTGTCTTACCTCCCCTACCGGGACCGTAATAAACAATTTTGACCTGAACCTCCCGCTTTTTCGGATTAATTAATGCCAAATCCTCGTCCTCCGAAACAGTTAAAGTTAAAACAGCTGCTTGCTTTCTGGCGGCTGACCGAAAACCGTCATTTAATCCATTTGCATCAGGCTCACTTTTTTATCTTTAAAACCTGACCGGCATCTAAGCGCTTTGTAAATGAACTCCCGGCATATGCGAGGTAGTTCCCACGGTGAAAAAAAATACAGGGCTAATTACCCATGGGTGATAAAACTGAAATCACGTCAATCGTTGGTGATTCCTCACACCAGTAACTGTATGCGCTTAATGGCTTCCGCCACCTTAAGACGCAAAAAACCAAGTGATACATTTTTGTTAAAAATCGTAAGTAAAAGCAGGTCATCAACTACTTTACTAAAATGAATGCTCTCTTCTTCTCCCTTGTGAAAAAGCAAAGAGAACTCTTGCTCACCAATGATATTGGCCATGGCACTTACAGCCCCATAATTGCCCGCGGCAAGTGCGGCAAGTGAGAATACATCATGACTGGTTCCGCCACTATCCAAATTGACAATGACGTTTCCGGCGAGATCCATTAAAATTACACTTTGAACCCCAAGCTCTATAAGCTCCTCTTCAAGAACAGTTTCTATGGCCTCGATCTGCTCTTTAGTAAAATCTATAGTAAAATCCATTTTTTTTTTCACCCTTTTTGCAAAACCGGTAACCAGCCGGATATATATAGACACTCTTTCAAAAATGATCCTTTATTAAAACAATAAT
>SLIE01000542.1 GCA_007135795.1 Desulfobacterales bacterium | reverse complement strand
GCTGGCGTATTTTTTGTAGGTTTCAGGCCCCTGCAGATAACCCTTTTCCGAGAATCTCTCAAAATTGAGCTCCGCCGGTTTCAAGATCTCTTCCAATAAAGCTTCCCCTGTTTCCGGCCACTGGCCAGGGTCGGTCAGGCGTTGTCCCAGTGCTGTTATAATGTCGATATCGGAGCGGCACTGCGCTGGCGGGTCAACCACTTTTGGACGGGCGAGGATGTAGCCATGTCCCAGGCCGTAATGGCCGATATCATTGAATTCCATGGCCGTGGCCGCGGGAAGGACCACATCTGCCAGTGCTGCCGTGGGGGTCATGAAAATTTCGGATACGGCAAAAAAATCAAGCGACATGAGCGCTCTATGCGTTCCGGGCGCATCGGCCCAGGAAAGCATGGGATTGGCGCATTGTATATAGGCAGCCCGCACAGGGTAGGGCGTTTGTTCCAGGACCGCTTTTTTGAAGCAGGTCGGGGGGACCGTCATTAATCGCGGAATGGTGCCGTGGGAGGCGTGGAGCATCTCCCGGGGCTTTTGCGGAATCGTCTTTGCTCTTACGAACGGGCCAAGCCCGAGGATTGGCGGTTCCACGGGGGCTATATTGCCTCCGGAAACGTCAAGGTTGCCGCAAATCGCCATGAGGCAAACCAGGGATCGGATGGCATCGAAGGCCTCGGGTGTTTGTTCCACGGCGTTTCCCCACGCCAGCGCGGCCGGCCGGTTGATAGCGTAGCAGCGGGCGGCTGCCCGCACCGCGTCCGGATCAACCCCTGTAAGCGGGGCGGTTTGCTCCGGGGTAAAATCCCGGACATGTGCGGCCAATTCTGGGAATCCGTGGCACCATTCATCCACAAAAAGCGAATCATGGAGGGTTTCGTCAATAATGACCTGCAGAAAGGAAAGCGCCAGCGCGGCGTCACTCCCCGGCCGGATTTGCAACCAGTGGTCGGCCTGCGCCGCCAGTGTGGTTTTGAGCGGATCAATCACGATCAGGGCGGCGCCATCTTTCAGGCGGTCGGTGAGATTGCGCCCGATCAAGCCTTCTTCATTGGTGAGCAGGGGATTGCCTCCCCAGACGAGAACGCATTTTGTAGGGCTATGGAGATCTGCCACCGGATAAAACCCGCAAGTATGCATCCCGGTCACTTCCCGGGGTGCATGGCACACGTCCTGCACGGCAACCACGTTGGGAGATCCGAACAGGTTTGCAAGCCGAATCAGGGCGAAATGCTCCATTCCTTTGGGCATCCCCTGGCAGAAGGCAACGCTTCTGGCGCCAAATGCCTGGCGGGCAGAATCCAGACCGGAGGCCACGGTGTCAAGCGCTGCATCCCAGGAAATTTCTTCCCATTTTCCGTCGCCCCGGGCACCTATGCGGCGCAGCGGTGTGCGCAGACGGTCCGGGTGAGCCAGCTTCTCCGCTGCGGCCTTCCCCTTGAGACAAACATACCCTTTGTTGAGAAAGCCCTCCGGATCTCCGGTAACCCGGACGATCTTCCCCGCTTTCACACCCACAAGCAGTGCGCAGCCCCCGTGATCCATCCGGCTGCAATGGGTTTTAACCCATTGGATATCATCTTTCATTCTCATATCCTTTGATGGTGTAATTAAATTCCCAACTGCCGTGCTTCAAACTATTTCTTCTTTGGATAACTTCACATAAAAGCCATGCCGGCACAACCTTTAACATTACCTCCTGGAAGTTATCTTCATTCCGAAATTTGATGGCGTCGTAAAAAGTCCCATCTACTTCATTGTAGCGATGTGCCCGGATCACCTTAGCTTAATGAGCTGCTTTCTGAAGCCCTTTTGACATTTATAATTCCCTATATTATCTTTTTTGTGAGAAAGGATCACATTTTTTATCTGTTCCCCATAACGCATAGTGGGAAAAAATACTTGTTCATGAGCGATATCCCCTCCAAGGAAGCCCTCAGTCAGAAGATTTCCCGGTGGCTGCCAAGCTATCAGCCAACCAGCCGGTTTCGAGTCCATACGGATACAAGTGACTTTTACCAGGTAGACTACGACGACGTGGTAATTTTGAACAACCGACCGTATCTTGTCAGGCATAATGCCAGGGAGGGTCGGTTTGGAATCGATGATGAAGTCAAGTTCTGGGTTAAAAGGGCGATCGATCTCGAGGATGGCAGTCGAAAAATCATAAAACTTGTTTTTTATGAACGGTTCATGTCCCGAATCGGAGATATTGAATTTGAATGTTTTCGAAGCCCCGGAAAAGAGGCCCGTATTCTCAAGCTCGTCAATGGACATAAAAACTTCATGCACGGGCAATCAGTCCAGGATGAAAAGAATAATGTGATTCGCATACTTGATTTTATCCAGGGGAAGACCCTGGCTGCCCATGTGGAAGATATGGCGATGGACCATGAAACCTATTATTACGAGGTTTTTCCGGATATTCTGAAAAACTTTTTCGAGTGTGTACAAGCGATCCGTCTTCTGCATGAAAATGGGGAACGGCATGGAGACATACGGCGTGATCACATTCTCATTGATCGGGAATCAGGGAATTACCGCTGGATCGACTTTGACTTCAACTATCGTCACAGGGAAAATATATATGGCTATGACCTGTTCGGCCTGGGTAATATTCTTGTATTCTTTACAGGGATGGGGGATATATTGCTGCCGGACCTCAGAAAAAAATCGCATCCATGGCTTGATGTTCTGGATGACGCGGACCTCAATATTGTGTTCCATAATCGTGTGGTCAATCTCAGAAAACTCTATCCCTATATACCCGAATCCCTCAATCGTGTGCTCATGCACTTTTCAACAAGCGCCAATCGGTTTTATGAACGTACCGATCAACTTCTAAATGATCTGGGCGAGGTCCGATCTGCTATTGGCACCGCATCGGTTCCTGAAGGACCTGAACGATAACCGGATTCCGATCATTCGGGGACACCCGGTAAGGAGCAAAAAATGACGAAAGAGGACAAACTGTTCAATAAAAACATCCTGATTGCGATTGACGAATCAGATAATTCGCGTCGGGCAGTCGCCTATGTGGGAAAATTCCTGGGGGGATTGCCGGGGTTTAAGGTGACCATTTTGCACGTGATCCCTGAACCGGAAGAAGACTATTTCCCAACATCTGCAGAAAAAGAAAAATGGCTCAGACAATACCAGCAGAAAATTGACACGCTTCTGGAGGAATCCCGGCAACATTTGATTGAAAACGGGTTTTCTCCAGATGATGTTGGTGTTCAATCAACATTGCGCTACTGTCCCTCCATGGCGGAATGCATCCTGTCGGAACGTGATAAAACCGCATACAGCACCATTGTGGTCGGGCGACAGGGTATTTCGCGAAGCGAGGAGTTTCTCTTTGGAAGTATTTCGAGTAAAATCGTTCAGTATGCGAAAAGCTGCACTGTTTGGGTGGTGGAATAATACCGCCCGTAAATGTCTCCGAATTCCTCGTGATGGATTGCACAAGCCTTGATCTTGAGTTTTTTACAAAGTTGTCTGATCGTGACTTGTTGTTAGTCTGTCAATCATCATGGGGAAAAGAGGCCTTTCAACGACTGAGGCCCTGGGCCTGCAAAAAGTACAAGCGATTACGTGGTCACAAGCGACGCTCATGGAACTGGCGCAAGCCGGTCCGAAGTAAATGGCCAAGGTTGATTGACATTGGGAATTTCTATACCCAAAGCCGGTTGGATAAGAAGAGTCGTATTAATCGAGAGGGTTACGTACGGTTCGGTGAGAGCCTGAAGGAGAGGTCCCCCTGGTGGATACTCGAGCATGAATTAAAACGCGTTAGAAGAGACGCAGGAGGTTCGTCCGACAACTATCCTGATAGCAGGGGCACAGGGGTCAAGATACGTCATAAGGACTGTATTGTAAACTAAGACAAAGTCCAGGGAAAAGCTGATTTTGTATTTTTTTTAAGAGTGAGGGGAAAAAATTGTTGACACCATACCTACTGGTAGGCATGCTGGTTGTATGGATAATAAAAATGACACTAGGCAGGCTCTTCTTGATGAAGCCGCAAAAATGTTTCTGGCTGAAGGATATGACGCCATATCTATAAATCGGCTGGTTAAGAGGTGCGGCGTAACAAAGGGAGCATTTTATCACTATTTTAAAAGCAAGGATGAACTCTTCAGTCAGGTGGTTGTCAGAATCATAAAACAGTTTGAAGAGTATTTTGTCAAAGCTGTGCTTCCACAGGAACCCTTTAAGGTTTTTCTTTTAGCCTATTTTGATTATTTAGCCTATTTTAAAAACTTCAGCTTTGAAATGGATACTAAGGCAAATCTGTTTTACCTGATATTCGATGGTTTAAAACGGCTGCCCAGCCTGAGAAGCGTTATCGCTGGTGTTTACAGGGATCTTTTTGCAGCTATAGCTCAAAAATTCAAAGAGGCCCAGGATAAGGGAGAAGTGATCGGATCCATCGATCCCGATAATTTCGCCATGGGTATAGCGGTTCTTGTCGAGGGGCTGATTCTTTTCGAGGTGATACTTGCTGACCAGAATACTATTACAGCAGATAGAGCTGAATCTATAGCTGAAGAGATCTGGAACCGTATTAAGAGTTAGGTAGGCACGAATGCTAAAGATTGAGCTCACTCATAGGCCGGGACCTGCGGTGGCTGGGGAAAAATTGATTATTTCCTCCTCGAATCTGACTATTTGCCTGTACGACAGGAGTATACAGCGAGTGTGGAGAGCTGAGACGTCCATGAGCCTCTGCGGCGACTTTAAGAAGGTCCAAGACAGACTCTTCCCATACTATATACACAATATATAATATGGAAAGAGCCCGAAAAGAGCGTCATGCCTCTATGGATTTCGTTGAGGCCCGATTCAATGTAAAATTACCCGATTCAATTATGGTATGGCCCTTTATGGTATGGCTTTTTTATAATATCAAAAAATCGATTATTTGTTGTTTTATGCCGTTTCATAGTCAATAGCGTTTTACTTGATTCGTCGCAGGTGTGTGAGTTTTTCCGGGGAGCCGGATAGACTATTTTGGTTGGATTCGGAACAACACCTCCGGCATATTTGGATCGGTGGGTACTTTCATAATCGTGGGCTTCGTGAAAACGTCAGTATTCATCAAAATGCCGACTGGAACGAAGCGCATGCAAAGACAATAGCGCCTCCGCGCCCTTCAGGCTCCAACGAGCATCGATGATTTCCATTCGATCCTTGGCAAATGCCTGGAGAGGCCCATTCAATAAAACCATTAGCAATTGGCAAGTCCTGGGCGAAATAGTGATCATAACGCAAATACTGCTTATGATTGCTCAACTATTTGGCAGGGAGCTGTTTTTTTTCATTTTTTTTAAAGAGGGAAAAAAAAGTACTTGACAACATACCTACCGGTAGGTATGTTTTTTCATGGATAATAAAAATGACGCGAGGCAAGCTTAGGGCACTCAATCTATAAGTGGCTATCGTTAAATAATTAGAACAATCAAAATCAATTTCTAAGTGGTTTATTGTCCAGAGTAAGTAAGGCGATTGTGAGACAAAAATTTACCGGCTTTCTGGCAATCTTTCATGAAAGTAGCCTTTGGCGATGGGCTGCTTGATGAAGCGGAGGCAGTTGTTCGTGGTGCCATGTCACTCAGATCCGCAGCTACCGGAATGTCAAGAACAACGATACATTAAGATATCAAAGAACTTACACAAATAATCTTACAGAAGTTCGAACCTATGCGGGTAAGAACTAGTAAGATGTAAACCCAAAACGTACTGATGATGAATATGTTAGAAAAAGAGTCGTTCAAATTTTCATAGTGAGCAAAATGGTTCTAAGCGCCCTGATTGTACAATTTAATTTTGGACTGGCCATAGTGTAGAACCGGGTTTAATAGGTATTTTCTCTGACAGAATGAGTCAAACCGGTTTTTTATATGCCTGGTATAGAAGGAGCTAATGTGAATAGATGGATAAATTTCAATATCAATCATCCCTTGGTTGTTCTTTTTGGGTTGCTGGTAATTACTGTTATCGCAGGGTCTGGTATCAGATTTCTGTACTTTGACAGCAGAACAGAGGCGCTTATGCCCAGAGAGGATGCTGCCTATAAAATGGGTGAACGGGCGAAGAAGGTGTTTGGCGACATTAAAACGTATATGGTAGTTGTAGTCGAGCCATTTGAAGGAGAGGAGCTTTTTTCGTATAAGCTGTTTTCTCATATTAACAATATGGTTGAGGAGATTGAGGAGTTCAGAAACT
>SLIE01000251.1 GCA_007135795.1 Desulfobacterales bacterium | reverse complement strand
TCCAAATGCTGGTTGCCGACCTCGGTTATTCCGATTACCTGGGGCGCCTTGCGGTCGGGAAGGTAAAAAACGGCCACATCAAGGCGAGAGACAGCCTGATCTGCATCGATCGGGATGATCGTCACTTCCCCCTCAAGGTTTCCAAACTCCAGATTTATCAGGGAACCTCCCTCAAACCGGTTGATACCGTCGATCCCGGCGACATTATTATTTTGTCCGGCATCGATGATGTCAAAATCGGGGATACCATCTGTACAAGTGCATCCCCAAAGGCGCTGGTTCGCATCAACGTGGATGAGCCGACCATCTCCATGGTCTTTACCATCAGCGATTCGCCTTTCAGCGGTAAAGAGGGAAAATACGTCCAGTCCGCAAGAATCAGGGAACGGCTGGTCAAGGAAACCCTGATGAATGTGGCCATTCAACTGGAAGACGACCCCGATGCGCGGGACCGGTTTGTGGTGAAGGGTCGCGGGGAGTTTCAGCTTGCCATCCTGATTGAAACCATGCGGCGGGAAGGATTTGAGTTCTGCGTCGGCCGCCCCGAGGTCATTTATAAATACAAAGACGGCAAGACACTGGAGCCGATCGAAAATCTTTTTGTCGATTGCAGTGAAAACTACATGGGCGTGGTCACGGAAAAGCTCTCCATTCGCAAAGGAAAAATGACTAACCTTGTCAATACCGGTTCAGGCCGAATCACGATGGAATTTTCCGTTCCGTCACGAGCACTCATCGGCTATCGCGACGAGTTTCTCACCGATACCCGGGGAACAGGGATCATGAACGCCGGCTTCGCAGGCTACGATGATTACCGGGGTGATTTTCCCACCCGGTTTACCGGCTCCATTATTGCCGACCGGCAGGGAAGCGCTATTCCATATGCCCTGTTCAACCTTGAACCCCGCGGTGTCCTGTTCATACCGCCGGGTGAGCAGTGCTACGAGGGTATGATTATCGGCGAGCACAACCGGGAGGTAGATGTCAATGTCAACCAGTGCAAGGAAAAGAAATTGACGAACATGCGAGCTTCCGGAAAGGATGAAGCGGTTACACTGTCGCCTGTTAAACCAATGACCATAGAACGGGCCATTAACTTTATCCGTTCGGATGAACTCGTCGAGATCACCCCGAAATCGATCCGCTTGAGGAAAACCGTGCTTCGGGCGCAAAATAGGCGCCAGCGTCTCAGCCGTTCCGCCTGATACGGATGGGTACCGGGTTTGCCAAAGCTAAAACAGAAATGATTGAGATATCAGATAAACCGGGGTTCAAGCACGCAAGTATGAACATCTGTATCTGTTCGTGCGATGACAAAATCAAACCTGTCCAGAGCCAGGCACATGTGAAAATCGATTTCCGGGGAGTCCGGGTCTGCCGGGTCGAAAAAACGCCGACCACTGGGGGCTGTTTTGAGCCGCTCCGGAATGGACGTAAAATCCGGACTGCCACCCAGCAGGAGATCCTTGAGATATTGCGCGCATAATGTATCTTCCATGGCCTCGCTTCGGCCTTCAAACCCCGCGCAAACCAGGTAGATCGTCTCTGGTGCGTGACTGCGGATATATTCGGCAATCGCTCCGGCATTGACAAAACTCCCGGTAATGGCATGCCCGGCATGCCGGGCCGCCAGAAGCGCGCGGGTGCCGGCATGGGTGGTGTGCACCAGGGTTTTTCCAGAAAGATCTGCCGTTTCAAGCTCCCCCGGAGAATTGCCGAAGTCGAAGTCAGGCGGCTTTCGGGCATGTCGCTCGCCCATGAGGAGATATTGCGGATGATCCTGCTTGAGGGCCCGCGCGATTTCGAGGCTGTGCGTGGCGACGATCTGCTTCGCCCCCCGCTCAAAGGCGTAGCAGGCCACTGAAAAGGCTCGAAACACGTCGATAACGACTGCAAACCCGCGAGCCGAGGCTGCGCCTTCCGGGTAATGCACGATGCGGATATCCATTTTTTTACCTCGTTGCACAGCGCTTTGGAGCATCGTTGAAAAAGCCTTGACACGTTATGGCGTGATCATCAACAAGAAAACAAACATATCGTTTATTAAGTATTAACACATAACGCTGCTTGTAAAAACTTTTACCAGCTTTCCCTTCATCATATTACAATAAAAAAGCCTCATCTCCGGTCTGCGATGCATCCAGGGATGAGGCATTTTTTATTGTTTTTCCGGCAAACGTTTGTTCGCCGTTTCAACAAGAGCTATATGCTGCGCGACAACGTGAATACGAGTCTTTCATCAGCGTGATACCCTAAATCACGAAAAGAACCGGACTCACTGGTATCATGGTAGCTCAGATCGAGCCCGAAACCAACCAGTGTGGTCGATATGCCGACACGCCAGTGGAAATAGTCGTACCCGTCACCACCGTCCAGGCCGTTCCCGTTGCCGGTGGTTCTGTTCCCTTCAAGATCAAAATACCCGACTTCAAACCCAAGACCAAAATTCCTGGGAAGGACAAGGTCCAGGCTGGCGTTCCCGTAGTGCAGGTTACCGTCTTCACCCCAAAAGTCAGGAGAATAAACATACGCGACGCCCACGGTGGGACTAAGGCTCACCTGATCGAATGTGTAACCGGCCGTTCCCACGAATTCCCAGTAGTTCCACTCGGCATCGTCATCATCGGCACCCGGGTAGACATAGTAGTTTGCCGAAAGTGTATAGAAGATGTTGCCCAGGCCCCCGGCATACCCGGCGTAATACCCGAGCTCGAGATCGTTCGATGCCTCGCCGCTGTGCCAGCTGCTCGCCCAGATGCCGGCAAAAATGCCGATGGGATTGAAATAGTCGAATGTTGCCTGCAGTGCCGGATTCTCATCGGAAAAAGATATTCCCCGGGAAACATAATCCGTGGTCAGGTAGACCGTGGCACCGAAATTTTCTTCGGCAAAAGGTGAATCCCAGGCAAAAACAGTACCAGCGGTGATCAGTAAAACAGCAAGCAAAATTACGGTAATACGTTTCTTCATTCCTTTACTCTCCTTGAACTAAATGTGACGGTTTCATAACCAAATACTACGATAATTGCTAACAATTTATTCCATATCAGTCCGGTAAAACGGCATTTGGGAAGGTGGCAGGGCCGAGTTGCCCAGGATAATATCTGCGGCTTTTTCCGCGATCATCATCACGGGCGCATAGATATTGCCGTTTGTAATGTACGGCATGACCGATGCATCGACCACGCGCAGATTCTCGACCCCATGCACTTTGAGATCCGAACCAACGACCGACATGTCATCGGTCCCCATTTTGCAGGTGCAACTGGGATGGTAGGCGGATTCGCCTTCGTGTCCGATAAAATCCAGTATTTCTTTGTCCGTCCGGACATTCTCACCGGGGGCGAGCTCGTCACCACGAAATTCGTCAAAGGCGGGCTGGGTCATGATCTTCCGCGTGACCCGGATGGCGTCCACCCAGTCCTGACGCTCCTGTTCCGTGGAAAGGTAATTGAACTTGACCTTGGGATAGACAAAGGGGTCTGCGCTGGCGATCTTGACCGTTCCACGAACGTCCGTGTTCATGGGCCCCACATGCACCTGGTAACCGTGTCCGCCCTGGGCTACCGAGCCGTCGTACCGGATGGCGATTGGGAGGAAATGATATTGCAGATTGGGGTATTCAAGCGTGTCATTCGACCGGATAAATCCGCCCGCCTCAAAATGATTGTTAGCGCCGACGCCCTTTCGCTTGAACAGCCATTCCGCACCGATAAAAGGCTGCCGCCAGACCTTGAGCGCCGGAAACAGACTGACCGGTTTCCGGCACGCATACTGGACATAGACTTCAAGGTGATCCTGAAGATTTTCGCCCACGCCGGGCAGATCATTTACCACGGGAATCCCCAGCGAATTGAGTTCCCCGGCGTTGCCCACGCCCGAAAGCTGGAGCAGTGACGGTGAATTGATCGATCCGCCGCAGCAGATGATTTCGCCGCCGGAGACCTTGAAGCTCTTTTTTCCCCGAACATATTCGACGCCCACGGCTTTTTTGCCGGAAAAAAGAATACGGGTGGCATGGGCCCGGCAAATGACATTAAGATTGGCGCGGTTTTTCACCGGGTGCACATAAGCCCGGGCCGCGTTCCAGCGCCGGCCGCGGTAGCAGGTTCGGTCAAACGGACCAAACCCTTCCTGCTGATACCCGTTGACATCCTTGGTCAATGGGTACCCGGCCTGCTGTACCGCCTCGAAAAAAGCATCGAACAAGGGGTTGTCACAATCCGGTGAAGTCAGGTACAATGGCCCGACCGAACCGTGATACTCGTCGGCCCCCTTGAGACGGCCTTCAAACCGCTGGAAATATGGAAGACAATGGGCATAATCCCAGTTTTCGAGCCCGGGTTCCCTCCCCCATTTTTCATAATCCAGGGCGTTCCCCCGAATGTAGATCATGCCGTTGATGCAGCTCGATCCCCCAAGGATTTTGCCGCGCGGCTGGTAGACGCGCCGGTTGTGCATCCAGGGTTCGGGTTCGGATTCATACCACCAATTGTAGGTGCGGCCTGCCAGGGGGTATGTCAGCGCAGCGGGCATGTGGATGCGAAAATCGACCTTGTAATCCGGCCACCCGGCCTCGAGGACAAGTACCCTGTTTTCCGGGTTAATACTCAGACGATTGGCAAGAACGCTTCCGGCTGATCCGCCCCCGACGATGATGTAGTCATAGTGTTTCTTGAACATGCTTAACTCCTTGCTTCCATGCTCTTGCTCTTACCTTTGTGGTTGCTCTGATCTAAAATTCAGGAACAGATGATGAGCAGGCACAGGAGCAAGAAAACGTCATGGACAATTTTTAATTCAAATACATACAGTCATATATATGCAGCGTAAAACGTTACGTACGGCGGCTGAAAAAAGGCAAAACGAGCCGAATTTCAACCTGAGCACAGCAACGTCTATCACAGTGGGTCAACAGCCAGGTAAACGCAGCCTTTTCAGGGTCTGCGCCGTCGGCGTGCCATGTTCATCCCAACCTCGAACACGGTAATAATCGGCGCGCATCCACGCCATGTCCTCTTCACTGATGCGCTGGCCCTTGTGCGGCCCCCCGGGGAGCGCCTCCTCCACGAACCGCCGGGGCAATCGGTCGTCTTCCGGCCGAAACCCTTCCCGCAGGTTGAAGAGCCGGGTCTGGTTCCATATACGCTCGCCCAGTTCATTAAAAAAACCGGCGTCCACCGGCCTTCCCGTGGCAGCGGTATATAGCCGGGCGTAAATTTCGGGGGAAATGCCGAATGCGCCAAAATCACATTTGACCAGGGCGTCGGTTCCGGCCAGGTAATCCTGCTCGCCTTTGAGAATCTCCGCCTTGCCGGTCACTGTATGAGCCTCCACGGGATGACCGTTGTATTTTTCGCCCCCGACTTCATAACCGATCATAAACCCCCGCTGGTGACACCCGCCCCGGTCGGCGGTCATGTAGGCAAGCCCCATGCCCGGCGTCCCCCGCGGCCCCCAGGCCGGGCTTTCAAGCCCCTTGACATGCATGGCATACCCATCCGTACCCCGGCCCAACACCTCACTGGCATGCTTCACCCCCCGGGAAAGCAGGCGTCCCAGATCATCTTCCTGCAAAGCCATCGCGCGAATGAGATATTCAGCACCTTCCACGCTGCCGAATCCAAGCCGGATTCCTTCAGGTTCCTGAATAACGCCCTTTTCCACGGCTTCAAAAGCAAAACCGATCACACCACCCGCGCTCATGGAGTCGATTCCATACGCGTCGCACAGCTTAACCAGATGCGCCACCGCACGAATATCATGAATGTCGAGATTGGACCCGATCAGCGCGGCGGATTCATATTCCACGATATCGGTGATAAAGTGCGCGTATTTACCCGTGCGCACCGCCCCCATCTGGCTGCACCGGATCGGACAGCCGAAACAGGCGGCCTTCCCCAGAAACAGATGTTTGTATTGCCCCTCATCCCCGAGCAGATCGGCTTTGGGGTCCACCTGATCCGAATAATTCCGGTACGGCAACACCCCGACTTCAGAAGCCCAGGAAATACTGGTACTGGTGCCACCGTACGTCAGCGTCCGGCAGACCTCGCTTTCGGAAAGGGCGGCATGCGCCTGTCGACAGGCCGCTTTGAAACCGGAAAGATCATGGACATTCACGAGTTGCGACCCTTTTATGGCAACGCCCTTGAGGTTCTTGGCCCCCATGACCGCGCCGGCGCCGCCCCGCCCGGCCTGTCGGTTGTATTCACAGCTGATAAGCGC
>SLIE01000149.1 GCA_007135795.1 Desulfobacterales bacterium | reverse complement strand
TGGACTGCCTGCTCAACCCGATTCCCAAACCTTCGAAGGTGCCAACGGAAATACCCGTGGAAATACCGACAGACCCCCCGGTGAATATTGCTTCCATATCCATTATGGGGAAAGCGGGCATCCTTGCCGGTAACAAAGGGGAGATCATGCTGGCCAATGCCCATGTCATCGAGGGTTCTTCAGATAATTACATGTTTGAAAACGATCTCGATGCGTCTGATTTCGATCCCGACATGCCGGTGCATACCGGTCCCATGATCACTGTTTTAGGCACTTCGCTCCAGAACCGGGATATGCTTATGCGGTTTAAGAGTTCCTGGAATACCGTGGGGCTTGAAATGGAGGGGGGGCATTACCAGCGGGCCATAAGCGCCGCGATTATAAAAGGCCATATTTCAAAGGATGTGAAAATCCGCTATGCCTATTATGCATCGGATAACCCCCTCGACAGCGGGCATACGCTGGCTGCGGGAGAAATGGGGCCTGAAGGGATACGGCCCACGTATATGGTCACCAAGGTGATACTCGAGCGGATTTTGAATGGTTCCAGGTAGGCAAACAGCACTTGGAAGACAGCTTCGCTGTAATGGTGCCAGGCAGGAGCCTGGCGCTCCCACGCTCCCTCGTTGTTAAAAGAAATACCGGGCTCTTATTTCTGTGCGCCAGCGGTTTAGACGCTCCCCGAAGTCCGTGTTTCTTCCTCCCGTCAGTATCGCAATCCTTCCCCGCAGCTCCAGATTCGTGAAGCCAGTGTATACTATTTCCGGTATGATTGAGGCACTGCCGTCTTGAAGGTTGATCATGAGCGTTGCACCAGCCCTTGTGTAAAGTCTGTCAAATGGTTCGTTGTGCATTGCCCGTACATAGAGGTAATCGCGCATGGGTTGCGGTGCCCCGAATTCCGATCGGCCGATCCGGCTTGTGCCCCGGTCGAGCCCGGGAAAAATTATGTTTTCCCTGGCCAGGGTCGCCATGCGTCGTATTTCAGATCCGGTGTAACCTGCGCCATTACGGTAATATTCGACTATCCAGGTGGTTTCGGCCACACTCAGGTAACGCAATCCTGCGAGCAGGTCAAAGGGATCGGCTTTTCGGGTGACCGGCACGTTATCCGCGTCAGGGGCGACGCGTATTTCCCTGTTGTCAAACCATGCAAATTCACCGTGTATTTCAAAATTGTCCGCCAGGTTTCTGGAAAAGGCCGTTCCAAAAGCCGTTGGCCGGCTGTCGCCATGACGGACCATGAAGTAGATGTCCGTGTCCCGATATAATAAGTACGATCTGACAGCGAGGTTGATATCGTTTTCCGGGCCGAAATCATCATTTATATCCCCGGTCACCGGGAGTATGGTCCCGCTTAGTGAAAATGCCTGGATTGGGCCGGAAAAGCTGCGGATATATTCGGTCCCGGCAATGATGAACCCTTCCCGGGAGAGATCCGGGTCAACGGGGTCCTTGGGGCGTTCGAGAAAAGCTGTGGGGTTGAACGCATAGCCCGTTCCCCACCGAAGTGCGCGTTTGCCGACTTCCACGTTTGTTCGAAGGGTTGGTTCCCCGGTGGCATAGAGTTGAAAAAATTGGATATCGCTTCTGGTTTCAAAAATATCGTCCCGGTATCGCACGTTCAAAAGGCTATGCAGGGAAAATGGTTCGGACCGGTAAAGCCCGGAAACTTCAAGGTTCCCCTGGTATCGTTCAAACGCCTTTTTGTTTTCATCCGGAAAGTTAAGTTGATAAACAGCGGACTTCCGATTGGCCCGCAGGTATTCCGCTGTTCCTTCCAGATGTCCGCCAACTTCCCAGGTTCGCCGTTCATACTGCTCAATATCAAAAACAAATTCATCCGCCGCCACCATTGACGCAAAAAGCACAAGAGCCGAAAGCAACAGACAGCAGGGTCTTATCAACGAAGTTCTCCAACCCTTGGCATGAACCCCAGGGTAAAAGCTTCGTCCGGGAGATCACGTGCCCGGATATTTGAAAAAAGCATTACCGACCGGTATCCTTTCTGAAGCGGGCTTGTGGTGTCGAGCCTCGACGGCCGGACGATTCCGTCTCCAAAATCTTCGATGCCGCTGTAATCAAGGGTTTTTATGAGAAGATCCGCGTCCGCGTAAGCCTCTATCCGTGAAGGGATTACGGCGTCCCGGTCAACCCACATTTTCAGCCGCTCATAGGGAACGGTCTGGTCCCTGGCTTGTAAATCCAGGATGTAATGGGTGTCGTCCTTATCCGTGAGTTCGGCGGTATATTCATCTGAAAAATCCAGCCGCATGATATCTGAATTGTTAAAGACTCCGCCCACGGCGGACTGCAGGCTGGTAATGCGGATCGGCCGGCCGACTTCCGGTACATACAGCCACATGTTTTCACCACGGCGAAGGGTGCTCCGTCCCCGTTCGGACGGGGGGTCGAGAAATACGGCGGCAACCCTGTCATCTTTGCGGATCGTGTAAAGCACATATTCCCTTTGTCTGCCGTCGGGTTCGATGTTGATCAGTTTCCGATACATTTCAAAGGAGGGGGGCTGCATGTTCCGGTCGATTTCCCTGAGCAGTTCATTGGCGTCGATGGCATCGGATGAAGTTTCCGAATTCGATGTTTGCGCTTTATCTTGCAGGGTTGAACCGTCGCTTGCCGCAACGGCGGGAACAATTGCCATCGCGGCAATGCAGCAAATGGCCGGGCGCATGAAAAGGCGCCACATTTTAAGCACATGGGCAAAAATCATCTGAGTACATCCTTTACCGCTTCGGATACCGGCCCCCTTTTAACTTCCCAATTAATCTGTCTGGCCCCGATCGCCTGTGCCAGGTTCGGGCCGATATCTCCGCCGATCAACGTATCCACGTTTTTTTCAACAAGCCATTGTGCCAGTGCCGGGCCGGCCCCCCGGGCCCGGGTAATGGGATTTTTGTGGGATTCAACCAGTTCGCCGGTGCCATCGAAAATAAGTATAAACGGTGCGCGCGCGGTTCTTTCATCCACGGTGGCACTCGCATCCGCGCCATCGGCGGCAACCGCTATTCTCCTATCCTGCGCCTCAGCGACGGTGGCGGCGGATACAAGCATTGCACAAAGGAAAAAAAGTATGAATGTTTTGGTTTTTTTTGTACTCATTCGGGCCTCCTGTATTGGATTTTTTTCGGCGTTTTGTTTATTACACATGCCGGAGTGCGGCAATGGGATCCATTCGAGCCGCTTTTAAGGCCGGCTGAAGGCTGCCGACGACGGATATGGCAAGCACGAGCGCGCCAATCAGGAGGATGTCGCTGGTGGCAATTGCCGGTGCCAGGGTGATCACCTGTCGGCCGAAAGCAAATGTGACCTGCCACATATTCAATGCCTGGATTATGACAAGGCTGATCGCGGTCCCGATCAAAGTACCCATAAGGCCGATCAAAAATCCTTCGCTTATAAACATCCAGAGAATTCGCGCAGGGGGGGTGCCAATGGCGGCAATGGTGCCGATTTCCCGGATACGCTCATAAACTGCCATTATCATGACATTCATGACTGAAATCATGACGATTCCCACCAGTAGTACCCGGACAAAGATGTCTAAAAGATCGATCATGGCGGCAATATTGGAAAAAGGGGTTAGTTGGTCCCAGGTGTGCACTTCAAGGGCGGCTTTTTTTGTGGATTCCGGTCGGCCGGTAATTTCAGCAAGTCTTCGTATGAGTGTTTCCCTTACATTATCTGTGTTGCCGATATTTCTTATTCGAATGGCGATTTCATTAATTTCATTCCCCTCGATTCTGAGAAGCGCCCTTGCATCATCGATATGAAGGTAGCCGTCACGTCCCCCCGGCCCTGTTACGGCTTCAAGAATGCCCTGGACCGTGAATCTCCTTCCGTTGACGGAACCCTCCTCGTTGGTGGCCACAATGACGATCATATCCCCCACGGAAACATTCATCCCCCTGGCGAGCAACTGCGGGATAAGAATTCCGCCTTCCGTTAAAAGCGGTTTTTCATCGTCTTGTGCTTTTTCGATAAATCGGTCGGCAAGCAACGGTACGGTGCGGTGTTCCCGCTCCGGTAGGATACCGTTTAAACGGATATTGGTGGTCTCTTTGAAATCGGAAAACATGCCGGCAAACTTGAGGCGTGGCGCGCTTGAAACCACCTCTTCGGTTTCAGAGAGGAGATCGTCGATTTGGTTTGCCATTTCCGGTTTTATATTTAGGTTCAATGGCAGGCTTTCAACAGATGCCACATATCCTTGACGGTGAATCTGGATGTGTCCCAGCATGGAATCGGTTATCTGGCCAATCATGTGATCTTTAAACGAGCCGGACATCGCAGTAAAGACAAGAACCGCAACGACACCGATGACGATAAGTCCGGCGGTCAGAAGGGTCCTGCGGTAATAGCGTACAAGGTTTCGAGATGCAAGTCCCAGAATTTGTATCATGCGGCACCCTCCTGGCGCAGGAGCCCGTCTTCCATGAAAAAAACCTGTTCGGCCTTGTCCACGATGCGTTTGTCGTGGGTGGAAAAGATAAAGGTTGTGCCGAATGAATCGCGTATGGATCTCATGAGGGATATGATACGGCCGGCGGTTTCACTGTCCAGGTTCGCTGTGGGCTCGTCAGCCAGTACCATTCGGGGGCCGGCCGCAAGCGCGCGGGCAACGGCCACGCGCTGTTTCTGTCCGCCAGAGAGCTGGTCCGGCCGGTTGTCGGCCTGGGCCGAAAGGTCTACCGCCTCGAGCAGTTCGCTTACTCTGCGACGTCGGCGCCCGGCCGGCCATTTCTGGACCATGATCAGCGGGTATTCGATGTTTTCTGCGGCGGATAGCACTGGTATCAGGTTGAAGTCCTGGAAGATAAATCCGATGTTCTCTCCCCTGAATGCGGCCGCTTTTCGCCGGTTCAGACCGGACACGTCCGTTTCGAGAACCAGGATCTTGCCGGTGGTCGGCTTGTCCAGGCACCCGATAATGTTCAGCAGGGTGCTTTTTCCGCTCCCGGACGGCCCGACAAATGCGGTAAAGGCCCCGGTTTCGATTTTAAAGTCAATACCCCCAAGGGCGTTTACGACGACTTCGCCAATCTTGTATTGCTTTGCCAGTTTTTCCGAATTTACTAAAATATCAGTCATTTTTAAATAAGCCCAATGCAAGCGTTATGACCAAATGCTTATAATAAAATTAACAGTTATTTGCGGTTCTGTAAAGGGTGATCGCGTTGTAAAAAGCTGATTATCCCGCTGCGAAGGGGGTATGTTGTAGCAAGTAAGTTTCTGCCTTCGGCCATTGTTCCCATTCGTTTGAGATCAAAGGGCAATTTCTCCCGGGTGGCACCGGGTATTGCCCTGGCAACTGCATGAGAACGCTTATATCTCTATGGCTTGCCCGGACGCAGGCTAATTTGGAAGCGCCCTGTGATAAACGGCAGGGCCACAGGTCGCTCATCTGCGCTTCGCCAAGCGCTATAAGCAACCTCCTGCAATTGTTGCTCAGGGCAATACCCGCCACCACCCGGTTGAAATTGATCATTTTGTATGGTCAGAGGATAACCGGTGTTATTGGGTTTCGGTATTACTAACGATCCATCGTTGCTGGCACTGGCTTAGGTTGGCGCTGAGAGAAACGAAGCCCAACAATGGCGGTAAATCCGAATCAGGAGTGCTTTGAAAATACTGATTGGATGCGGGTGGGCGTTGGGCTTCGCTAACGATCAGCACCGTGCGTCCGGATATGAAATTAGACCTATGAGTGAAAGTCGGTTATCACGGGTGCAAGAAGATATAAGGGGAGCATTTAAAAAAAAATAAGCGGGGCCCGAAGGATCAGGCGCCCGCTTATTTGGGTATTTACGTTGGGGGATTAGTATCGGTAATGGTCGGGCTTATACGGCCCTTCCTTGGGAAGACCGAGATAATCCGCCTGCTTGTCGTTCAGTTGGGTGAGTTTTACGCCGAGTCTGGCAAGGTGCAGGCGTGCAACTTCCTCGTCGAGATCCTTGGGCAGGGTATACACCTGGTTTTCAAGATCTTCGGTTGCCAGCTTGATCTGGGCCAGCGTCTGATTGGTGAAACTGTTACTCATGACAAAGCTGGGGTGACCCGTGCCGCAACCCAGGTTTACGAGGCGTCCTTCGGCAAGCAGAACAATTGAGTTGCCGGACTTGAGGTGCCACTGGTCCACCTGTGGTTTGATCCTGGTTTTTTCGCAATTTTTCTCCAGGTAGCTTACCTCGATCTCATGGTCGAAATGGCCGATGTTGCAAACAATGGCTTCA